>JACPSL010000028.1 GCA_016193285.1 Candidatus Melainabacteria bacterium | reverse complement strand
TTGCTTGTGCTACTGCACAAGTGCCGTCAGAACAACGAATAGGAGTTGCAGCAGGACAAGGGCAACTTGCTTGGGTTACTGCGCACGTTCCATCTGAACAACGAATAGGAGTTGCAGTTGGACATGTACCTGTTGAAGGACAACTTGCTTGTGCTACTGCACAAGTGCCGTCAGAACAACGAATAGGAGTTGCAGCAGGACAAGGGCAACTTGCTTGGGTTACTGCGCATGTTCCATCTGAACAACGAATAGGAGTTGCAGCAGGACAAGGACAACTTGCTTGGGTTACTGCGCACGTTCCATCTGAACATAATATTGGTGTAGCTTGAGGACACGTTTGTGCTTTTACTTCTATATTAGTTAACCAAAGTACACTGCAAATTAAAACAAAAATAGTTTTATATCTTCTCATGGTTGTCCCTTCTTTTCTCCTACAAGTTTCGTTAGACTGTTACATATTATATTGGTTTCTCTAAATAATTTTTTCTTATGCTTTATATTAGTTAACATTTTTAAATTTAAGGCTAGAAGTACAGATAACACATGATGACTTCACTAGAAAAAAAATTATATTTTTGTAAAGATTGTTGAGCTGCTAGATGATTCAGTAGTTAGTTCATATTGTGATTCATTGATCTTAGTAAGTTTTGCTGTTCTTGTAAATGATGATTCTGGGATAGATATATTTATTTCCATATTTCCATCGTTATCAATGGTTCCATATCCTCCTACTGTGCAAATAGCTTCAGAAGTAGATGTACTAAGAATAATAATAGAACCATCGCTAGCTATACTTAGTATTTTATAAATCTTACCATCGTTGAAAATATATGATCCTTGAAACTTGCTTTGCTTACTTGTGTCGTCTTTTTTTATATGCTTGGCTATTCCCTTGCCTACTACTTTGCCATTATCAGTTAATAAAACTTTTAATTTAGAACTGCTTATAGCAGAAAAACGTTGATTGAATTCATCAAAACCTTTACATGGATTAAATGACTTTATACGATTTATTTGCTCTAAATTGGAAAATGCAAATGGGAAGTCAGAATTATCCAGAAATGCATATCCTACTATGGAAATATCTGAGATTACAAACACAGAGGATGTTTTCTCAAACCTCTTTTTCTTATTTGCTTCTTTAGGCAAATAAGAAAATTTTCCTTGATAAGTACCCTCTCTTAACTCTATAGATCCCAGCTCAAAAGCTCTAGAATGTATATTGGATACTAACACTATCACTAATGCAGCAAAAAAACTAATTAACATGAGCTTCACAATGTTTTCATTGTAACATACTCAACAGTAACTCCAAATCTAAATTAAGAGTAAGCACATTTACTTTTGGTTTATCAAAAATTTTAAACTGTGGCAGCTCTGTGTTTTTGTAAATTAATTCCTGAACTTTTTCTACAGGAATACCTCGAGCTTTTGCAACTCTCAATGCTTGCAGAAAAGCTGCTTCTTGGCTTATATGAGGATCAAGCCCACTTGCTGAAGAAAGTACAATGTCAGGAGGTATAAGTAAATCATTCAGCAACATGTTTTCTTCTCTTACTTTATTTATTTGCTTTTGTACTTCTTCTAAAAGTTTTTTACTTGTTGGTCCTAAGTTACTACTACCAGAGATATCTCCTTTGTAATCGATACTTGAAGGACGACCATGAAAATATCTTGGACTTAAAAATTTTTGACCAATTAGTTTTGAACCTACTATATGGCCATCCTTTGTAATCAAGCTCCCATTTGCTTTATAGGGCCATATCAATTGTGCAATGCCAGTAATTAAAAACGGATAAATTAATCCAGTTAAAATGGTAAGTAGTAAAAATATTATTAATCCTCTTTTTATTTCTTGCATCTTTATTCTCTACTCCTTCATACTAAATGAAAGAACACAAGTAACAAATCTAATAATTTGATTACTATAAATGGCAGGAACAATCCACCAGCTCCATAAATCAGTAAATTATTAGACAATAACTTTTCTGCTTTTACTGCTTTAAAATAAACTCCTTTAAGTGCTAGTGGAATAAGCATTGGAATTATAATTGCATTAAATATAACTGCTGAAAGGATTGCACTGTGTGGTGTTGTTAAGTGCATAATGTTTAGTGAATTTAACATTGGATATTGATAGGAAAACATTGCAGGTATTATTGCAAAATATTTTGATACATCATTTGCAATACTAAATGTAGTTAATGAACCACGTGTAATAAGTATTTGTTTCCCAATTTCAACAATGCTTATTATTTTTGTAGGACTAGAATCTAAATCAATCATATTTGAAGCTTCCCTGGCTGCTTGTGTACCTGCATTCATTGCAACACCAACATCTGCTTGTGCAAGTGCAGGTGCATCATTTGTTCCATCTCCAATCATTGCAACAAGGTATCCCTTGCTTTGATATTCTCTTATTAGCTTTAACTTAATTTCAGGTTTAGCTTCACTAATAAAATCATCAACACCAGATTCTTTTGCAATAGTAGCTGCAGTAAGTGGATTATCACCAGTTATCATTACTGAACGGATTCCTAGTTTCCGCAGCTCAGATAATCTTTCTTTAATTCCATGTTTAATAATATCTTTTAGATATATCACTCCTATTGCTTTTCCTCCACTTGCAACAACAAGTGGTGTTCCTCCTTCTTTAGCAATAATTTCTACTTGTTCTTTTATCCTATTTGAAATAGAACCAGAGTGCTTAGTAACAAATTTTTCTATTGCGTCATATGCACCTTTTCGTATTTCACCATCTGCATAATCAAGCCCGCTCATTCGGGTATGAACACTAAAAGGTACAAAAAGAGCTCCATCTGGAACCTGAATATCTTTTCCCCTTACACCAAGTTTGTTTTTAGCTAGAGTTACTATACTTCTACCTTCTGCTGTTTCATCTGCCATAGAAGATAGTAATGCCATTTCAGCCAGAAAAGATTCATCTGTTCCATCACAAGGAATAAAGCTAGAAGCAATTCTATTTCCAAGAGTAATTGTTCCAGTCTTATCAAGCAAGACAACATCAACATCACCTGATGCTTCAATTGCTCTTCCGCTTATTGCAATTACATTGTTTCTAACTAATCGCTCCATCCCTGCTATCCCAATAGCTGGCAGTAGTCCACCAATTGTTGTTGGCATAAGGCATACTAAAAGTGAGATAAGAATAGTTACACTAATAGCTATGTTTAGATAGCTAGCAAAGCTGCTTAGTGTGACTATAACAACTACAAATACAACAGTCATCCCAATTAATAAAATTTCCAGAGCAACCTCACTTGGTGTTTTTTGCCTATAAGCACTTTCTACCATTGCAATCATATGGTCAAGAAAAGTGTCGCCAGGATCAGCAGTTATCCTGACTTTTATTTCACCTGAAATTACCCTTGTTCCTATTGTTACAGCATCTTTGTCACCACCTGCTTCTCTTAAGACAGCAGCAGATTCACCTGTAATTGCTGATTCATCAATAAGTGCTGCTCCATGAATAATTTCACCATCTCCTGGCATTATTTCTCCTTCATGAACTAAAACAATATCTCCTTTTCTTAAGGACATAGCAGAAATATTTTCTATGGTTCCATTTGTCAATAACTTATTTCCAAAAGTTTCAGTACGGGTTGCTTGAAGAGATCTTGCTTGTGCTTTACTTCGGCCTTCAGCAAGTGATTCTGCAAAATTAGCAAACAAGATAGTAAACCAAAGCCATAAAGCTATTTGAAAATTCAAAAAGAAACTTGCATGATTAATTATGTTTTGTACAGTTACAATAGTTGTAATTAACGCACCTATTTCAGCTACAAACATTACAATGTTTCGCCTAAGACTAAGTGGATTTAACTTAGTGAAAGATTCTTTAAAAGCTTCTATAAATAACTTGGATTCCCAAATTGTTTTGTTATTTTCCATAAGTTACTTTTAAAAAGTATTACCAAGATGCATTAACATATGCTCAAGTATTGGTCCTAGTGTTAAAACAGGAAGGTAGGTTAGTCCTCCGATAATAATAACTACTACAACTAACAGCCATACAAAAAGAGGAATGTCAGTAGTAAATGTAGCTGAACCTTTTGGTACAAAACGTTTTTGTGAAAGTGAGCCACTAATTGCAAGTGCTGGGATAAGAGTAGTAAATCTCCCGATAAGCATAGCAAGTGTACCTAGAAGATTATAAAATGGTGTGTTTGCATTTAAACCAGCAAATGCTGAGCCGTTATTTCCAGACATAGAAGCAAAAGCATAAAGAATCTCAGATAGTCCATGTGGTCCAAGATTGTTTAATGATGATAGTCCTGAGCCAATTGAAATAGCAATGCCTCCAAATATAAGTACTGATAATGGAGGTGATAAAAGACAGATAACTGCCATTAACATTTCAAATGGCTCCAGCTTTTTGCCAAGAAACTCAGGACTTCTTCCTATCATTAAACCAACAATAAACATTGTAAGGACTGCATAAATAAGTAAACCAATAAGTCCAACACCAACGCCACCAAAAATTACTTCACCAATACCCATATTAAATAAAAGAATTAATCCTGAAAGAGGAGTAAAGCTATCATGCATACTACATACTCCACCACAAGCAGTCGATGTAGTGCTATGAGCAAAAAGAACTGAAGAAATTATTCCAAATCTAACTTCTTTTCCTTCCATATTAGTTCCGCCAGTTACACCTAATTGTTTAAGCAGTGGATTTCCTTGTAATTCAAAGTAAGTTGCTATAAAAAATTCTACTAAAAACAAAATAGACATTGTTGAAAAAATTGACCATCCTTGTCTTCTGGAGTTTATCATTGCACCAAAAGTAAATGGCATTGCAATTGGTATAAGTAGCAGTGCTAAGATTCCAAGAAAGTTAGTAACTGGTGTAGGATTCTCAAATGGGTGAGCTGAGTTTGCATTAAAAAACCCACCACCATTTGTTCCTAAAAACTTTATGGCAATTTGTGATGCCACTGGACCAAGTGGTATTGTTTGGTTATTTCCTTCAAGAGTTTGTGCCATTACATAGGGCTTAAGTGATTGAATTACTCCTTCTGAAATAAAAATAAAAGCTAATATTATTGACAGTGGTAACAAGATATAAACTATCCCACGTGTTAAGTCTACGTAAAAGTTTCCAATTGTATTTATACTAGGTCTTGCAAAACCACGGATAAAAGCAATACAAACAGCAATTCCAACTGCTGCTGAAATAAAATTCTGCACAGCAAAACCAAGCATTTGTGTAAGATAGCTCATTGTTTTTTCACCACTATAAGACTGCCAATTTGTATTAGTAACAAAAGATATAGCTGCATTTAAAGCAGTATCCCATCTTACAGGACCCAAATGCTTATGATTTAAAGGTAGATAACCTTGTAGCTCCTGAAGTAAAAAAAGAAAAATAATGTTCAATACACTAAAAACTAAAAGAGAAAACATATAAGTTTTCCATGACATTTCTTTATTTGCATTAATGCCAGATATCTTATAAATTAATTTCTCAAACCACTCAAATAAAAATTTACTAAATGTGTTTTCACCTTTAAATACTTTTGCAATGTATTCTCCAAGTGGTACAGCTAGAACTAAAACAAGAAAGAAGAGTATGACAACAAATAAGATTTCGTTTATTAACATAAGCTCTTAAACTGACTTTTAAATAAAGAATTTGTTTCTTTGTAATATTAAATCGTTAATATTGAAGAGAAGAATAGTATATATGGTATGGAAAAAGGGAGTGATGCTAACAAATATTTTTTTGAAACCAAATTTGTACTTTGGGTAATTTTAATTTTAAATTTAATTGTTTTATTAATAAAAATATTTGCTGGTATTGTTACAAGGTCATTAAGTATCTTAGGAGATGCTGCACATTCTGCCAGTGACACTTTAAATAACATTGTAGGACTAGTAGTCTTAAAGTATGCATTTGAACCACCAGACAAGAAGCATCCATATGGACATGGAAAGTTTGAAACACTTGCAGCATTTGCAATTGTTGTTTTTTTAGCAGTTGCTGCAGTTGAGATAATTCAAAGTTCTGTAGATAGATTAATTCATCCTGTTAAGTTACCTTTATTTAGTCAAGAAGTTGTTTGGTTATTAATCTTGACACTGGTTTTAAATTTAATTGTTTGGACTTATGAAAGAAATAAAGGAAAAGGGTTAAAAAGTGATTTTTTGGTTGCAGATTCATCACATACTGGCTCTGATGTTTTAATTACAAGTTCTGTTTTAATCTCACAATTTCTAATTGCTCGTGAAATGTACTGGGTTGATCCTGTTGTTGCAATTGTAATTGCAGGACTTATTGGAAAAGCAGCTTATGAAATTATTATAAGTACAGTACCAATTCTTGTAGATGAAAGATGGATGGATCCAAAAGAAATTTTAAAATCTGTTTTATCTGTCAGTGGTACAACTGACTGCTACGATATTTATTCCAGGCATAGCCCACACTCTGCATATATTGAATGTACTATTAAAGTTTCACCTAAAGATCTTTATGGAGCCCATCAAATTGCTGATAAAGTAGAAGAAAAATTAAAAGAAGATTTTGGAGACTGTAAAGTTACTGTTCATATAGAGCCTTAAGGTAACATCTATGGCAATGACATGTTACACAGTACAAAACTTTTGAGCATTACTATACAATTACAAAAACAAGACATGGAACTAACTAAACAAAAAACACAAGAGCAATTAACAAAGAATAATATTGAGTTCTTGGATTCAATTATTGTTTTAGATTTTGGATCTCAGTATTCAGAACTCATTGCAAGACGTGTAAGAGAATTAAATGTTTATTCTGAATTAATTCCTTGTAGTAGAACTAAAGAAGAAATTCAAAAATTAGCACCAAAAGGAATTATTTTATCAGGTGGTCCAAATAGTGTTTATGACAAAGGTGCTCCAAATTGTGACATAGAAATTTTTAATCTTGGGATTCCAATACTTGGCGTTTGTTATGGAATGCAACTTATGACAAAAGCATTAGGCGGGAAAGTTATTCAAGCTGAAAAACATGAATATGGAAAATCAATTTTAGAAGTAAATCCAAAAGATAAATTGTTTTTAGATCTTGAGAGCAAGTTTGTAAGCTGGATGAGTCATGGAGATAGTGTAACAGAGTTACCACCAGGTTTTATAGCTAGTGCAAAAACTAAAAATACATCTTGTGCAGCAATTTCAAATCATGAAAAAAAACTTTACGGGGTGCAGTTTCATCCTGAAGTCATTCACACAATGAATGGGCAAGAAATCTTAAGGAACTTTGTAATTAATATTTGTGGAGCGAAACCATCCTGGACTATGAATAGGTTTATTGAAGACTCCATTTTTCAAATAAAAGCAAAGGTAGAAAACAAAAAAGTATTACTTGCTCTTTCAGGTGGTGTAGATAGTTCAACACTTGCTTTTTTACTTCATAAAGCAATTAGTGAAAATCTAACTTGCATGTTTATAGATCAAGGTTTCATGAGAAAAAGTGAACCTGAAAGATTGTTAACCACTTTTCAAAATGAGTTCCATATTAAAGTTCACTATGTAAATGCAATAGATCGATTTATTAATGCACTTAAAGGAATTATTGATCCAGAAGAAAAAAGAAAAATAATAGGCAGAGAGTTTATAAGAGTTTTTGAAGAAGAATCTAAAAAAATTGGGCCTTTTGATTATTTAGCTCAAGGAACGCTTTATCCTGATGTAATTGAATCTGCAGGTTCAAGCACAGATCTAAAAACTGGTGAAAGAGTTGCAGTAAAAATAAAGTCTCACCATAATGTAGGTGGATTACCTGTAGACTTACAGTTCAAATTAATTGAACCATTTAGAAAATTATTTAAGGATGAGGTTAGAAAAGTAGCTAAACAACTTGGTGTACCTAAAAGAATAATTGAAAGACATCCTTTTCCTGGACCTGGTTTAGCAATTAGAATAATTGGTGAAGTAACTAAAGAAAGATTAAAAATACTTCGTGAAGCAGATTCAATAATTCGCGATGAAATAAATAAAGCAGGTTTATATAATTCAGTGTGGCAAGTTTTTGGGGTTCTTTTACCAGTAGTTCAAAGTGTAGGTGTTATGGGAGATAAAAGAACATATTTAAATCCAATAGTCTTACGTGCAATAACAAGTGAAGATGGGATGACTGCAGACTGGGCAAAATTACCTTATGATGTTTTAGAAAAAATCAGTACCCGTCTTGTAAATGAAGTTAGTGGAATAAATAGAGTAGTATACGACATAACTTCTAAACCACCATCAACTATTGAGTGGGAGTAAACCCATTTTTAAAATAAGGGTTAAAAAACTCCCCCATTTGATGGATGTGATACCCCTGAGTCAATCTAGATTAGTTTAATTTTAAGAATTTTTGTCTATATATTTATTAACCATAAGGAGAAGGCTATGAATTTAAGGCTTTTAACAACACTCTTTCTAGGAATATTATTTCTATATTCAAGTAGTCAGTTAACTTTTTCAAAAACACCAGATGAAGAATGCACAGATGCTACAACAAATATCCAAGGTTCTACATGCAAAGCCTGTGGTGACTGTGCAGTAATTACACTTAGAACAGGTGAAAAGCTTTACAAAAAATGTAATGAATATCAATGTGACTTAGCTAATAGTCCAGAAGAATGTTCAGACCCTACTTGTGCTAGTGAGTAAGAATGAATAAGATTTAATTTCTACTTCTATTACTAAACAAAATTATTGCCCAGCGTAAGATTTCTATTAAGCTAAATAATGCAGCTGCTACATAAGTGAATGCACATGCTTTAAGAATTTTACTTGCATTTTCTTTTTCATCTGGTGATATGTATCCTGAACCTTCTAAAACTGGCACAGCACGAGCAAAGCTTGCATCAAGTTCTACTGGAAGAGTAATTAATTGGAAAAAGAAAATTCCAGTGTACATTAAAAGCCCAATAAGAGCTGTGAGTTTCCAAATAGGGCCTGCTAAAAATGCAGTTAGCATTAAACTAAACATTAGTAAATAAGGGCCAAACTGACATATTTGCACAATTGGTGTAATTGCTGTCCTTAACTTCATAAAACCATAATTTTCTGCATCTTGAATCGCATGTCCACATTCATGTGCAGCTACTGTTACTGCAGTTAAGGATCTTCCGTTATAAAAATTTTCACTAAGTCTTACTGCTTTTGCTAATGGATCATAGTGATCACCTTGATTTGTTGTTTCAACTACAACATTATTTAAACCATTTCTATTTAAAATTTCTCTTGCAATTTCAGCACCAGTTCTTCCAATAGTTGATGGTTCATTCGCATACTTACTTAGTGTGCTTCTAACCCAAAGCTGTGGAAGAATGATTAATAAAATTCCAGTTATCCAAAGTAACGTTAACATTTTTCTTACCCTCCATACTTATCATTATACGCAACTTACTCAAACTTATCTCCTACTTTTATTCTTGCCCCATTAGCCCAATCTTTAGCATTAACAATTTTTTTATTTTCTGATTGTAGCTTATATATATTGATATACCCATCATTAGTTTTTACTTTTAGATAATCAGATATTTCTGTTATTGTTCCGGAGAGAATTTTTTGTTGATCGTCCGTAGCAGAGACGCGATTCATCGCGTCTCTGCTAGCCCATAATTTAATTATTTTCCCATGATAATATGTAAACGCAGAAGGCCATGGCTGAAGACCACGAATCTTGTTATGAATTTCTTGTGCTGTTTTACTCCAGTCAATTAATCCTAATTCTTTTTTTAGCATTGGTGCTTTTGTAGCCTTTGAATCATCCTGCGAAATAAATTTTGCTCCACCATCTTTAATTAGCTCAAGTGCTTTAATGAGAGAACTTGCACCAAGCATGCTTAATTTTTTTGATAACTCGCTAGAAGTCTCATCATCATTTATCTCACACTTTTCTTGTAAAATAATTGGCCCTGAATCAAGACCAACAGTGGTTTTCATAATTGTAATTCCTGTTTCTTTTTCACCACTTAAAATTGCCCAGTTTATTGGTGCAGCTCCTCTGTATTTTGGTAAAAGAGATGCATGAACATTTATTACACCGAGAGTAGGAATATCTAAAATCTCTTGGCTTAAAATCTGTCCAAATGCACATGTAATCATAATTTCTGGCTTGAGGTCCTTTATTTTTTGAATAACATCTTCTTCTTTTGCAATCTTCTTAGTCTGAAGACAAAGTAAGTTATGTTCTTTAGCAAATTTTTTTACAGGAGGTTCTTGAATTTCTTTTCCTCGTCCTGCTTCTTTATCCGTTTGAGTACAAATAGCAATTAACTCAATCCAAAAAGTTTTAATTAAAGCTTCAAGTGAAGGAATTGCAAAATCTGGTGTACCTAAAAATATTACTTTCATTTTCTTTACCACTTACTTATATTTTTTTAATTCTTTTGAAAGAGTACTTTACAAAGCTTATTGTACTTTTATTTTTGTTCACAAACACTAGTCAAATATAGGGATATACATAACATAATCATCTTAATCGTACCAAGAGTAATATCTCTGAAAAAGTTAAGGTTACTAAATTAAAAAATAAAAAATATGATTCAAACAAAGGGTGTAACCCCAAGTATTTACTTTACTCCTAATGCCGGGAATTTAATTTATCCTAACTTTAATAAAATATGCGAATGGTTTTCTGGAACAGATAAAGTATGTAGTGAAAATGGTTATTCAGAACTTGCAATTAAAACAAAAGGACTTATTTTAAACTCTGCAAAGTCATTGTGGTTTTTACATTCACCACTACAATTTCTTGGACTATTTAATGAAAGCTTCAACAAACTTGCAAAAGCCTGGTATGGAACCATATGGCCTGCTGTTTATACTGGTTATAGACCACTAGCACCTAATAGAAGAACGCTTGAAGGTAACAGTGCACCAGATATAGTAAAAACTTTGTTCAATGTAAATGAGCACTTAAGAGTTTGGGCAGGATCTCTTGTAAGTATTTTTTATGGTGGCGGTGGGCTTGGAATGGTTGCTGGCTGGCTTACAAAAAATGATGATTTTTTTGATAAGTCATTTAAGTTTTATCAAGAGTGGATGTTAAATCAAAACTTTATATTTGGTCTTATGAACTTAAATAATTTATGGCTTAGAAAATATAACAAGTCTCAGGTACAAAAAGCTCATCATCCGGATAACACACTTAGAGCTTACGCAGAATTATTTGATGGATTTACTTTAATCCCAAATGCAATTACAAGGTCACTAGCAACTTGTAGATTATTCGGAGTAGAACTTAGTGATGGGTTATGTAAAACAATTGACACTTTAGGATTTACAAATTATGCAACATGGGCTTACAGGTATGGCTCATTAAAAGGAGAGAAAGAAGAAGGTGGAGATCTCTTGTCAGTTAGTGAGGATTTAAAAGGAACAAGTAAAAAAATTGATGAGACACTTTATAATACCCAAAAGTTTGGAAGTAGAGTATTTAGATTTTTATGTGCACCACTTTCACTTGGAGCAGCATTTTTCAGAGCCATTGGTAATGATGAACTATCTAAAACGTTTTGGAAATTAGAAGGAATAGTTGAAAAGCTTCAAACAGCAACTGGTTCATGGGGTATAAGAGAAACCTGGATGAAGCAAACTGTAAAAGAAAAAGCAAGAACTGAAGATGATAACTTACTAGATGAATGTAAAGCACCTAAAGAAGCACGCAAACCATGCTATGTTTAAAACTTGTATAATAATTCTACTAATTAACTTAAAGAAATGAAAAGAAGCAAAGAAGCAGAGAAGAAAGAAGAAAAAAACATTCAACTTGAAGACTTTGACATTGAGATTTTAAAGAAAGAAGATTTTAACTGGACAAGAAAAAGTTTACTTACTACAAAGGATTTATCAGTTGAAGAAATTAATTTAATTTTAAATACAGCTAAGTCATTTTCAGAAATACTTACACGAGCTGTTAAAAAGGTCCCTACTCTTAGAGGAAAAGTAGTAATTAATTTATTTTATGAAAATAGTACAAGGACTAGATCAAGCTTTGAATTAGCAGGTAAGTATTTATCAGCTGATGTTACTAATTTTTCAATATCAACTTCTTCTGTTCAAAAAGGCGAGACACTTCAAGATACTGCACAAACATTAATCCAGATGGGAGCTGATGCAGTAATAATCAGGCATCCACATTCTGGAGTTCCATATCAATTGTCAAAATACCTGCCTACAAACATTTCATTAATAAATGCAGGAGATGGATCCAATGAACATCCTACTCAGGCATTGCTTGATTTATATACAATTAAAGAAGTATTTAATGATTTAAAAAATAAAAAAATAGCAATTGTAGGTGATGTTTTGCATAGCAGAGTTGCAAGATCAAACATATGGCTATTACAAAAATTTGGAATGGATATTCATCTTTGTGGCCCACCAACCTTATTGCCTCAAACATTTAGTGAGTTCGGGACAAAAATACATTGGGATTTAAAAAATGCAATTTCAGATGCAGATATAATTATGGTTTTAAGATTACAAACAGAAAGACAAAGTAAAGGTTTAATTCCTTCACTTGATGAATACAACAGACTTTATGGGTTAGACCATGATAAATTAAAGCTTGCTAAAAAAGACGTAAAGGTTCTACATCCGGGCCCTATGAATAGAGGAATTGAGATTACATCAGAATTAGCTGATGATGTAAAATATTCTTTAATTAATCAACAAGTATCAAATGGTGTTGCAGTAAGAATGGCACTTTTATATCTACTTATCTTTGCGTCAAATAAAAATTGAGTAAGAGTAGGAGTCAGATCTGCAGATCTAACCCCTACTTGTTTCTGGGGATCTTGTAATTCGCTGATTAATTTAACGTTTTACATGGTATAATGCTGCTATGGATAACGATTTGCAGAATATACTGTATAAAAGGGAATTAAAAGTTAGTAAGAAATATAGTTTTTTTCTATTTGGTCCGAGACAAGTTGGAAAAAGCACCTTTTTAAAACAAGAGTTTAAAGAATTAGAAACACTTTATTATGATTTTTTGAAAAATGAAGAATATATAAAGTACAGCTCAGATACCACGCTGTTTAGAAAAGAAATCATTCATAGAAACAAATCCAAAAAATATATTATTGTAGACGAGGTCCAAAGAATACCTGAAATTTTAAATGAAGTTCATTACCTGCTAGAAAATATTGACAGTCCACCTTTATTTTGTTTAAGTGGTAGTAGTGCAAGAAAATTAAAACGTTTTGATTCAAACATGCTCGGTGGAAGAGCACTTACATTGTATATGTATCCCTTAAGCTATAGAGAAATTGGCAGTAATTTGAATCTTGAAAAAGCACTTAGATTTGGCACACTCCCTAAAATTTATTCTGAGGAAAACTTAGAATTTTGCAAGGATCTGCTTCGCTCATATACAGAAACATACTTACAGCAAGAGATTAAAGCAGAAGCATTAATTAGAAATATTAATGGGTTTATAAGATTTTTAAAAATTGCAGCTGAAAATAATGGAGAAATAATAAATTGTACAAATATTGGAAGAGAAACAGGGAATGACAGAAATACTGTAAGAGAATTTTTCCAAGTATTGGAAGATACATTAATTGGATTTTATTTATTCCCATTTTCAAAATCTGCACGTAAAAGGCTGGTTTCTCATCCCAAGTTTTATTTTTTTGATACCGGTGTAACAAGAGCGTTGCAAGGGAAATTAAATCTGGATATTCAATCAGGTAGCTCTGAATTTGGAAAAGTATTCGAACATTTTTTAATTCTTGAATTAATTAAATTCTCTAAATTACACAAAAAAGATATGGAGTTTAGCTTTTATCGAACATCTGCAGGTGCAGAAGTAGATATAATAATTGAGATGCCTGGAAAACAAAGACATGCAGTAGAAATAAAAGCTAGCACTAATCCTTCTTTAAGTAATTTGAAAGGATTAAAATCATTTTTAGACATAGATTCAAAAGTAAAATTAATCTGTGCTTCTCTTGTAACAAAAAAATATGTGGATGGTGGGATTACAATTATTCCATGGCAAGAATTGTTTGAGCTTTTATAGAACTTATAATATTGACAATTGAGAATTGACAATTAATAATTGATAGTTATGGAAACAACAATTACGAAAGAAGAAAAAATTAAAACTCTAAAAGCTACAAGACCAATACCATATCTTCCACATACTGATGAAGATAGAAAAGAAATGCTTAACTTCTTAAGAAAGGATTCAATTGAAGATTTATTAAAAGGGATCCCAAAAGAACTTAAAAATTTTGAGCTTAATTTGCCAAGTGGAAAATCTGAACTTGAAATAATTAATGAGTTTAAAAAGTTTTCATCAAAAAATTTACCTTTACATAAACAAATATCATTTTGTGGAGGCGGTGCAACTTATAGATTTATACCAAGCGTTGTAAATGAGGTGATTTCAAAAAGTGAATTCTACACAGCTTATACCCCTTATCAACCAGAGGCAAGTCAAGGTACTCTGCAAGCAATATACGAGTTTCAAACACTTATATGTAATTTAACAAGTATGGATGTTGCAAATGCTTCTGTCTATGATGGTGCAACTGCTGTAATTGAAGCAGCTTTAATGGCATGCAGAATAACAAAACGAAAAAAAATACTTATTTCAAAAAATATAAATCCTGAAGCAATTGCTGTATGTAAAAGTTATGCCTGGGGTGCAAACTTAGAACTACAACTTGTAGACTTTGACAACACTAAAGGTACGCTTGACTTAAATCATTTAACAAAACTAATTGATGAAAACACTGCTTGCTTAGCAGTATCATATCCAAACTTTGCAGGTTGCATTGAACCACTTAACGACATTATCGAAATTGTACATAATAAGGGAGCACTACTTATTACTTCAGTTGACTTAATAAGTCTTGCAATATTAAAACCTCCAGGCGAATTTGAGGTAGACATAGTTACTGGGGATGGCCAAGCATTGGGAAATCATTTAAACTATGGGGGCCCACATATTGGTTTCATAGCATGTAAAAAAGAATTTACAAGACAACTCCCCGGGAAAATAGTTGGACTTACTAAAGATTTAAAAGGAAATAGAGCATTTACTTTAACTTTACAAACACGTGAGCAACATATTAGACGTGAGCATGCTACAAGCAATATTTGTACTAATCAATCTCTCAATGCACTTGCAGTTTTAGTTTACTTAACATACATGGGCCCATTTGGTTTAAGGAGAATTGCTGAAATATCATGTAGCTATGCCCACTATTTAGCCAGTGAACTAGAAAAGATCAGCATAAAACCTAATAAAAACTGTCATCTTGCATTTACAGCACCATTTTTTAATGAGTTCATATTAGAAATACCAATAAGTGCTTCAGAGTTTATATCTAAGCTTACTGAAAAGAATATACTTCCAGGACTTGACTTAAATGGGATAGACGGTTATAAAACAAGCCAGGTGTTAATTGCAGTAACTGAGATGAATGATATGGAACAAATAAATTACTTTATTGAAAACGTAAAAAAAATTTTTTCTAAGAATTGATAGTGGAGGATATTTATGGCTTTAAATAAATCAAATATTATTGACATAGCATCAGACTGGTCACTAGAATCTGGAGAATTAAAAGCAGCCATTGGCCGTGCACTTATGGCAATCAGTGATGCAATTGATTCAATTGAAGCTCAAAACGATGATGAGCTAATTGATGGGTTAGAAGAAATTGCAAGCGAGTTGTATGAACTTGTAGAAGAACAAGAGGAATAAAATTATAGTTTCATGGATTCTACTAGTAAGGTTTTAATATCAAAACCTCGAAGACAAAAATCTGACGAGAACGGTTACAAGCTAGGTTCTTTGCTTCTTCAAAATAAGTTTATGGACTTGTTAGAAGACAAGACTACTCACCCTTTAAGTAAACAAACAATTTTTGCTCTTTTTTCTCTCATAAAAGAGTGTCTAGATAAAAAAGGGATAAGCCTTGAGTTACTTGATGGTAGAAAACCTTTAGATGAAGCCACGGTAAGTGATCTTGCTGTCTTTATGTCAATTAAAGGAAATAAAAGAATTTTAAATTTAGCTATTCAGCTTTTAAGAAATGATCCTGCGGTACAAAAAGAGGTTCAATCTAAAGCTTTATGATTTTCCTTTTTCAATTTCTCCAAGAGCAAATGCTGCATATTTTCTAACATATTCATTGTTGTCTTTTAAAGCCTCAGTTAATGCAGAAACTGCCTGGGCAGCTTCTTTTCCAATTTCCCCAAGAGCAAATGCTACATATTCTCTAACACGTCCACTTTTATCTTTTAATAAAGCCTCAGCTAATGCAGAGACTGCCGGGGCAGCTTCTTTTCCAATTTCCCCAAGAGCAAATGCTACATATTCTCTAACATGTTCATTGTTGTCTTTTAAAGCCTTGATTAATACAGGGATTGCCGGGACTGCTTCTTTTCCAATTTCCCCAAGAGCATTTGCTGCCCATTTACGAACATCTCCATCTTTATCTTTTAAAGCCTCGATTAATGCAGGGACTACTATCTGAGGGGCTTCTTTTCCAATTTCCCCAAGAGCATTTGCTGCATCTTCACAAACACATTCACTTTTATCTTTTAAAGCCTCAGCTAATGTAGGGACTGCCGGGGCAGCTTCTTTTCCAATTCCCCCAAGAGCAAATGCTGCTTCTGCACGAACATATTTATCTTCATCTTTTTTTAAAGCCTTAGTTAATGCAGGGACTGCCGGGGCTGCTTCTTCTTTTCCAATTCCTCCAAGAGCAATTGCTGCATTTATTCGAACATGCACATCGTTATCTTTTAAATCTTTAATATGTTCTTGCACTTTATAATTAACACTGCTTCTAATGCCACCTCCAGTTAAATCAGTTTCATCACTATGGTGTAAGTGTAAGCTTGGGTTTGGGCCACTTTTACTTTCAACACCTGAGCGGTTAAATTGACTTTCTATTGCTCCTCTAATAATCATTTCTTGCCTCCTTTAAATTATGCTTCAATAGTTACTTGTGTAAAAAGATATCTGGTTTTTTTCTGCACCAATTTTCTCAAGAGCAAATGCTGCCCATCTACGAACATCTTCACTGGTATCTTTTAAAGCCTCGATTAATGCAGGGACTGCGGAGGCTGCTTCTCCTTCAATTTCTCCAAGAGCAAATGCTGCATTTATTCGAACATATTTACTTTCATCTTTTAAAGCCTTAATTAATGCAGGAACTGCCAGGGCAGCTTCTTTTCCAATTCCCCCAAGAGCAATTGCTGCATTTATTCGAACATGCACATCTTTATCTTTTAAATCTTTAATATATTTTTGCACTTTAGAACTAACACTGCTTCTAATGCCACCTCCAGTTGAATCAGTTTCATCACTATGGTGTAAGTGTAAGCCCGGTTTTGGGCCACTTTTACTTTCAAAATGCAAATGGTTAAATGGATTTATTTCTACTCCTGTTACTCCTTTAATGATCATTTTTGCCTCCTTGAATATTATTCTTTAATAACCAGTTTATAAATAGAATATCAAATCTTGCTCCTCTAAAAGATTAAATCTTTCTAAGCTTTCTTGCTCGAATGATAAAAAAATTATAAAGATTTTCTAATCTCTGTACTTGAAATGTTTATTCAATATGTGCGAATAGAATGCCATTAAGCCATTAGCTCATCATTCCATAGTTTTTCAATAAAACTTTTATAGCCTAAAATTAAAATGTTATCACTTGTCATTCTATCTGCATCACTAAGCGAAACAACTATTCTTTTTTTAACTGACTTATAATCTTTTACTAATTCTCTCAAGCCTTTTAAATCATTATCAGTAATATATTCTTTGCTTTTTGCCTCAATAGCATATTCCATGTTGTTTATAATGAAATCTACTTCTACACCAGTAGTAAGTCTCCAATAACTAAAATCATAAAATTTATCTTTATAAGAATTATACGCACTTAATTCATGAAAGACCCAGTTCTCAAACGCTTTTCCAAATAGCTCTGATTTAGGAACAATTTTTCCTCTTCTTGCCAATGTATTAACTACCCCGACATCATAGAAATAAAATTTTGGCGCTTGTATAATTCTTCTTTTAGGTCTCTTAGTATAGGCATTTAGAAACCTTCCAAGAAGTGTATCTATCAATATTTGAAAATGTTCTTTAACAGTAAAGCTTGAAACAGCACATTCTCGCGCAATGTTAGTAAAGCTAATGATTTCAGTATCACTCAAAGAAACAATTTCTAAAAAATTTGAAAAGCCAGGTATATTTCTTACTATGCCCTCTTCTGCAATTTCTTCTTTTAAATAATCTGTTATATAAGAATGTAAAAGTTTTTTTGGACCACTGGTTAAATAATGTCTTGGTAGATAACCGTTATTAAGCATGTTTATTAAATCGAATTCTGTACCTAACTCATTTGCACTAAAACCAAATAGCTCATATCTTATAGCTCTTCCACCTAAAAGATTTGCATGTCCACGTTTTAATTTTCTAGCGCTACTACCACAAAGGGAAAATCTAATTCCAAGATTTTCAATCATCCAATGAACTTCATCTAAAAGCATTGGAACTTTTTGGATTTCATCAATTACAACAGGGCTAATAATCTGTCCTTTTTTTGCTACAATTTCTTCTCTTAGTAAATGAGGCTTGTTTAAATACTTTATGTAAACATTAGCATTTAACAAATCTACATACCTTGAGTCAGGATATGTAGCTTTTAGTAGTGAGCTTTTCCCTGTTTGCCTCGGCCCCCATAAAAAAAAGCTGATCTTAGGTTTTTTTTCTAATTTTAAACCTCGTTTTATCATGAATATTTTAGGTACCACTTCATATCTTCATGATATAACATACCACAAATTCAATATTTAACTACTTCTCTTATAACCATTTCTTTTCTTTTATTTCATTTGCTCAATAGTTCTGATCAATGCTTCAATTACTTCACTGGGCTTTTCTTTTCCAATTCTCCCAAGAGCAAGTGCTGCCCATTTACGAACATCTCTATCTCCATTTAAATCTTTAATATATTTTTGCACTTTAGAACTAACACTGCTTCTAATGCCACCTCCAGTTGAATCAGTTTCATCACTATGGTGTAAGTGTAGGCCCAGTTTTGGGCCACTTTTACTTTCAACACCTAAGCGGTTAAATTGACTTTCTGTTGCTCCTCCAATAATCATTTCTTGCCTCCTTGAATATATTCTTTAATAACCAGTTTATAAATAGAATATCAAACCTTGCTCCTCTAAAAGATTAAATCTTTTTAAGCTTTCTTGCAATCTTGTAACGTCATTCAGACTGTGTCATAAAGGAAGATTTTATTAGAATCAAGGATTAAAATTTAATAGGTGTAAGAAAAGATAGGAGTTAACGAGATGGCACTAATATGCGGTAACAGAGAACAGATAAACTTTCTACCAAAAAGTAT
>JACPSL010000027.1 GCA_016193285.1 Candidatus Melainabacteria bacterium | reverse complement strand
CCAGTTGGTGGAACAGAGTATGCTTTTAAGCAATTACAACTACCAATGCCAGGAATTAATATGTAGGCCATCTATTTTTGTTTAAACTTTAATATTTTCAAGAATTACGCCTTTTCTCGAGATTAATTTTCAAAGTTGCGTGAAAATATAAGTATGGGAAAAGATAAAGAATAGGATTAACCACAATCCTTACAACGGTTCTTGTAAGCTCGTTCAGCACCTAAACATGCTAATGTACTATCTGCTTCTGTATATTCCACCACCGGATAATGTCCATGGATTCGTTTATATTCTTCTGTTTCTCTTTCCCATCTTTCCCGACTCTTCAATGCCTCAGGTGAAACGCATGTAGAAGGATCAAGCAACCCAGCTTGATGAAGCTGATAGGATGTTAGTTTTGGACCTACTGAGGAAACGCCATCCATATAGGCATTATTTAATCTCACTTCTTAACTGATATACAGTAAATGTATTAGTTTCTTAACCAAAATTTATGTAAAAATTAGTTAAATTGAAGTTTTTATAGTTTTTTACACCAAAAGAGATACTAAAAATAATTGTAGTCGGGTTTTAGTAAACAAGGAAAGTTAGTCAGGAATTTCTAAAATGGTTTTTAGGTCTTCAAGGTAAGGTTTAAATCTGGGTGTAGGGTTTTGTTCAAGAGCTTTATAAAAAAGTATTTGATACTCCTTTGGTAAATTTTCTTTGAATCGTTTTGCTAGATCGATACAGTAACCATCACCGTATTTTTTGAAGATGCCGGAAAGGACAAAATGAATACCAGACGTTTTGTTTTGTTCAGTTTCGTCAGCATTAAAGGACATCTTAATATATTTTTCTAAGTCACTTAGTATAAAATCTGGATCTTTATCTGAAATGAGCCTCAATAAATTGGCAAGCTCAAAGCTATTCGAGGAATCCTCTAAGAACTGTTTGTAAAAACTTGAAAAGCTATCATAAAACTTGCTTGAATAATTTAAAGTACAAAACAAAGCATTTGTACAATTAACAGTTTTAATTTTCCTTAATTCCTTAAGTGATAAAGTGGACAGGAACTTGAATTCTGGTAGTGCTTCTTCTAGGTACAATTCAGATGCAGCTGAAATAGCTATAACTCTGTAATCTTCATCTCTCATTAACTGTACAATTGCATTTGCAAGTTTTTTCTTTAGCTTTGGATCTTGAGTGCTGCCATAATGTCCCTTTACAGCATCTATATTTCCTTCTTCCGGTGTTCCATATCCTTTAATATCTTCAGATGGATTATAACTATCACATAGCATTTTTACAAACTCAACAGGATCGTCCCTGTCTATAAATCTCCAACTGTAGGTATTTTGTATTTTTTTTTCTCTCATTTTTTATTCTACAACATCAATACCTGTTACATGACCACTGGTTATATCAGCAGGAACTTTATTTGAATATATTTCATACAAACCACCTAAGGATTTTCCATTATGCAAATCTGGATTGTTTGGTGATGGGACAAATTTTCTTCCACCAGCAGATGAAACAGGTACATAAAAATCTATATTTTCTTTTGAAATTATTATTTCAATGTGTGTTTCTAAAGAGTCTAAAGGATTGTAATCAAGAGCTACTCCATTATCTCCTGTTATGTATTCTTTCGTTAATATACCCGATGTTCTTAATTCATCTATCTTGCTTGTATCAGTCCACCATCTTATACCAGATCTTGTAGATAATTCACCTTTAATAATTGATGGATTTAGAACTCCACTTTTTATATCAGCTATTATAACTTCATCTTTAGCATCTTCATATTTAGTTCCTTTCAAATTATATTTCTTAAAATCCGATATTTTCATGAATGTTGACAACCTTGGAGGCACTGTATCTTGTGAAATTACATCTCCTATTAATAATAATCCTTTGTTTGCAAAATATTGATTTAGTGAGCTTACTGTTCCATTTACTTTCTCTGATATTGCGTTCTTTACAGTTTCAGCTAAGTCTTTTCCAGGACTTTGTAATATTGACTGGAATCTTTTATCTATCAAGGCATGTTCTAATACCTTTGTTTCATAACCTCCCGGATCTGTCTCATATATTTTAAATAGTTCTTCCTGCTGTTGCATTTTAGCCACTATATCATTAAATAACTTTAGTGCACTTAACTTTATTGAGCTTATTTCTTCTTGTGTTACTTCTGGCCAAAGCCTTTGAAAATCTTTAAATATTTCTCCCGTTTGAATATCATCTACTGTCTTTAATACTCCGTCAAGTCCTTTTTTCATTCCAATCTTTAAATCATCTGCAGCATTATTTATTTTGCTTACTTGTTCATATATTGCATTTGCTAAATCTTTGTATCCTTGTTCACTTAATATCTGAGCTTGTTTTACACCCTGAATTGTATAACTTAGATTTGTTAGTCCTTTGGATGCAAATCCAATTACTACAGCTAGTCCTACCAACTTTCCTGCTTCTCCAAAAACATAACCAGCCTTAAAGGAATTACTTTCATTAAAATATCCAGCTAGCTTATTTTTTATATCCTCTATCTGCGTCATTACTCCAACAGCTCCAAGCTGGGCTAATACACCAGCTATATATGCATCTGTTCCTGCACTTCCTACCGTGATAACTACTCCTGCAGTTACAGCAAAACCAATTACAAAGGTTGCTAGTACTGGATTGGTTTTAATTGCATGATAAAGTTCAGTATTTGAAATAAGGATTCCTCTCATGAAATCTTGAATGACAGTTGCAATTTTTACTTCTTCTTCTTTTGTTTTGAAATTAGAATAATCATTTTCCTGACAACTTCCATACAATGTTAAAAATCTAATATTACTTAAGTTTGTTTCTTGTGCCCTATAGTCACAAATAAGTCTTGCAAAAGCATCTCTTGTGTTTGTTGTATAACCTTGCTCATTTTCATTTGCAAGATATCCAAGATCAAACAAAAGTTTATTTAAATTTCCAACAGAAATTTCTTTTCCGTCTACAGTAACTGATTTATCATTAGAATCACCAACTTTCAAAAGGGTATTCTCTTCTTCTTGAGGCGCATTCTTCACCTCAAATGATTTTCTATCAGCAACAATTGCTTCCTGATTATTTGCAGTAGTCAATCCAGTTCCAGTAAGTTTCTTTTCAATTTCATTTAAGAAACCTGGATTTCTCTTTAACTTAATTTCTATGCTTGTTGCTTCTTTTGGCAGACAGTCTACTTTTACTTTTTTAGTTAATTTATTTTCTTTTTCAAATGTAACTTGTGGAAAAGTAGCACTACAAGCAGGGTCTATTGTTCCAAGATTTGGAATAACTTCAAGCTGTAAGCCATTTGCAACATCAAGTAATGTATTATTTGAAATTGTAAACTCACATTTTGAATAGTTAGCTCCGCTTGGATATTTACAGTTTCCTTTTATAATTCTTGGATTATCAAGGAGAATATATGTTTTCGGATCTCCGTCAAATGTAATATTTTTTGTATTACAGAAAGTAGAGTATTCACCATAGAGTTTAATTGGTCCAAATATATTTCCACTTAAGAAATCTTTCCTGAAGATGTTTTTTAAATTAAAGTTTAGATTGTTTTTAAATATTCTTCCACCTGGTTCATCAACTCCTTTTGATTCTATTTTTTCAGCTTTACCTTTTGGTGAAATTATTTCTAAAGTTTTTACCTCTTTATTAACAGTCTCAATTTGAAAATTAATTGTACTTTTTGCACAGTTATTAAAGTCAGGAAACTCATTAGTTAAATCTTCAGGCTTTTTAACTTTTGAAGTTACAAGAAGAGTTTTATTACCTCCAAGTAAGGTACCAAGAGAAGGAGAAACAATTTCTGCTTGTAAGTTTGCAAGAATATTGAATGTAAAAGATGCTTCTTTTTGTATTCCTTCTGAGTTAAAGTAATCAGAGGGAAAAATAACCGGTATTTTAAGATTTAATTTGTTTAATGATTTTGGATGGATATTTGTTTTTAGTTCAACTATGTAATTTCTTGGGTCATTTGGGTCAATTGATTTTGAAAGGATAGTGATTTCTTCTGGGGTAAAATCTTCTTCTATACTAGACCAAACTGGAGTACCAACTTCTGGAACTCTATTTGAAGACAAGTTGAAAGGTAAATTATCTTTTGCAATAAACTTAAAAGTTATCTCATTATCTTTATCATAAAGTAATTTTAGATTTTGAGAATCAGGATAAGAAATATTAGGTTCTCTAATTACATCAATAGAATAAGTATAAGTTTCAGAAGTAATTTGTTCATTTGGGTTTTTGCCTAAGCAAGTACCGTACGTAAAACAGCTATCCTGATTTTCATTAATTGTAAGTCTTAGATCATAATGCCCTACATCCCACCCTTTTGTAATGTCAAGAATATCTTTTGCAGGATTAAATAAAGAGCTATAACTTTGATATTTGTTTAGTTCTTTCCCAGTGGAGAAAATATTTACATTACAAATATGTCCGTCTAAGATTGTGCAAGCATCTTTGCAGTGATATGTATCAGCGCTGCTATCGGTGCAGTTAAGTTTTTTATATTGAACTCCATAACTTTGAATATCAATACACCTGTTTATATAACCAGAAATTAAATCATCTATGTTGTTTGTAATATCTTTAAAATCTGAGGAGTCTTTTGAAACTTCTACTTTATGACTATTAATTTCAAAGTTTGCACTAACATTTCTGCTGTCGCTCAAACTTACATCATCACTAAAACAAGTTTTTAAACCAAGTTCAAATGGTTCACCAGAAATTACAGTTCTTTTAATTTCATGGCTACCGTATATATGTTCTGGATAGTTAACAATAGTTTCAGGTGATTTAAAGTTGTTTTGGAAATTGTTTGTAATTTCACTTCTCTCAAGGGTTGGGATTAAAGAGTTCTTTTGTTTAT
>JACPSL010000026.1:29846-31908 GCA_016193285.1 Candidatus Melainabacteria bacterium | reverse complement strand
ACCAAGTGAAGAGTTCCACTGTTTGCAATCTACTAACAGGCCCATCTGTCACAGTCATAGTACTGGCGAAGAAAGAACTGCTATGTGTATTCTTGCTCCTACTAGTACTTCCTCATCTTCAAGCTCCTCATCTTCTAGCAGCTCATCATCTTCTAGTTCTTCATCATCCTCATCTTCTTCAAGCAGCTCATCATCTAGTTCTTCTTCAAGCAGTTCTTCCAGTTCGTCATCGGGTTCATCTTCATCCAGCTCATCATCTTCTAGTTCATCATCATCTTCTTCAAGCTCTTCATCAAGTTCTTCTTCTGGTGCTTGTTGTACTTGTATAGGCAGTGTGCTTGACTGTAGTGGATTAATTCCAACTTGTAACACAAGCAGTGGTAACACTGTTGTCTGCTCTGGTAGTGATGTCTTTTGTTGTCCTTCTACCAATCTTAACTGTAGCTTTGGTATTCCACTTAGTCAGATCTCTTGTGTCTCTTCTTCTTCAAGTAGTTCTTCCTCTTCTAGCTCATCGTCATCAAGTAGTTCATCCTCTTCATCAGGTAGCTCTTCTAGTTCTTCCTCTTCAGGAGTCTCATCTTCGTCGTCATCTTCTGGTACAGTTTCTGGTTCATCATCATCTTCTTCTTCAGGTGCAGTGTCAAGTTCATCTTCATCTTCTTCCAGTGGTGCACCTCAATGTACTAGTGGTACCTTCTGTACTTCTGGATTAATTCCAGATTGTACTTGCCAAGAACAATTCCATTGTGCTCCAAGTACAAATCAGCCTGTATGCCACACTCATTCTACTGGTGAACAAAGAACTCCTAACTGCATACAACCACAATGTAGTAGTGGTACCTTCTGCTGTCCGGGCTTTGTTCCAGACTGTGGTCTAAACGAAGAATTCCATTGTGTCCCAAGTACAAATAGACCTATATGTGATAATCACAGTACTGGCGAGGAAAGAATTGCTATGTGTATTCTTGCTCCTACTAGTACTAGTACGTCTTCAAGCTCCTCTTCAAGTAGTTCATCTTCTTCATCAAGCAGTTCATCATCTGGTTCATCTTCTTCATCTTCAAGCTCTTCTTCAAGCTCATCTTCATCTAGCTCTTCTAGTGGAAGCTCATCATCTTCTTCTTCGTCAAGTGGATCATCATCATCGTCATCATCTTCTGGTGTTAGTTCATCATCTTCTTCTTCCAGCTCTTCGTCTAGCAGTGGTGTTGTAAGCTGCACTCCTCAAATTGCTAATGATGCACAGTTACCTGATTCTTATATAGGAAAAATATATTGGATCTCACTTACATCAATAGGAAGCGTGCAAAATATAAATTGGTTAGTAGTAAGTGGTTCACTACCCCCTGGACTGCAACTTTCTGACACTATTCCAGGAAATGGTCCTGGTATAATTGCTGGAACACCAACAGTTGCAGGAACATATAGTTTTACTATACAGGCTGTTCAAACGGGTCTCCAAAAAGTATTCTCAATCACAGTACAACCACAAACAGCTCTAGTATCATGCATAGTAAATGGACAACTTGGAGGTCAAGCTTGTAATGGAAATAACGGTTTAACAATAACTGATTCATCTCCCTTACCAAATTTAATTGCATTACAAAATACTTATAATCATACATTCAATGCAGTAGGAGGAGTAGCCCCATACACTTGGGGTATAGAATCGGGGGCAGATGGATATGTTACTATTCAACCAAATGGAGAATTATTTTATTATCCTGTAGCTGCTATGACTGCTTTGTTTACTTTACGGGTAACAGACACAAGCAGTAACATTGCAAGAAAAGTTTTCTCAATAACTACATTACCAATAGAATGCTCCTCTGGTGGTAGTTCATCATCTTCATCTTCCTCGAGTAGCTCATCTAGTTCTTCTTCATCAGGCTCTTCTTCAAGCTCATCTTCTAGTTCATCGTCAAGCAGTTCTTCATCAAGTTCATCAGGCTCTTCAAGTTCCTCTTCTAGCTCTTCTTCATCAAGTTCATCAGGCTCTTCAAGTTCCTCTTCTAGCTCTTCTTCATCAAGTTCATCAGGCTCTTCAAGTTCCTCTTCT
>JACPSL010000026.1:0-29802 GCA_016193285.1 Candidatus Melainabacteria bacterium | reverse complement strand
TCAGGCTCTTCAAGTTCCTCTTCTAGCTCTTCTTCATCAAGTTCATCAGGCTCTTCAAGTTCCTCTTCTAGCTCTTCTTCATCAAGTTCATCAGGCTCTTCAAGTTCCTCTTCTAGCTCTTCTTCATCAAGTTCATCATCAAGTTCTTCTGGTAGTAGTTCATCTTCATCGTCAAGTTCTTCATCATCTTCTTCATCTAGTAGTTCATCTTCATCAAGTGGATCATCCTCTTCATCAAGCTCATCTTCAAGTTCATCTTCTTCTGGTTCAGGTTCATCATCATTTTCTAGTTCATCAGGCATAATCATACAAGGCTGCACACAAAATTCTGACTGCACTCGCTTTGCTAATCTTGCACAATGTCTAGATGGACTATGTAATAACGGAACTTGCATACAAGCCTCAATATGCCCTCTATTCTCACAATGTGTAAATGGAACGTGTATAGTAAGTTCTTCATCTTCTTCTGGAATTCCACCGCCACAACCTCTTCCTCTTCCTCCTCCTTTAATCACACCAGCAACTAGTTGTACTCCAAGTAATCAACCAGCTCAACCAACATTTAATCCAATATCAATTGTTAGACCCGACTTACCACAAGCTGCTTCTATACAAAGCGTATTCTGGGTAGAAGGTATAACCAGGAATATGACTCAATTGTCTACTTTTATGGTTAATGTACTAGCTAGTGATCCAGATACACAAGCAAGTATACTTATGACTAAGTATCAAAACTTTGCACTTTATGATGAACAATTTAATGATCAAAATTTAAATAAAGATGTAACCGAGAGATTTGTTTGGACTCAAAATGGTTCTAATCCACAAACATTTACATTAAGTGCAACACTACACCCAGTTAATTTACCAGGTGGAGTATATAAGATACCATTCTTAGCAAATGATGGAATGTGTGATGGATTGCCTTCATTACTTTATATTGAAGTAGATGATCCATCCAAGAATGACAGACCATACACAAAAGAAATTCCATTAGTTTCAGTTAAAGAAAATGATACATCAATTATTAACCTTGATGAGTATGGATTTGATCCAGATAGAAATACTAGCTCAATTGGAATGATTACTTACAGCATTACTTCTACAACACCTTCATTCTCTAGAATTAAACTTTGTGGTTTAAATCCATTAACAAATAATTCAAACTATATTTTAACTGTTGCTCCTGTTACTGGTGATGCAGGTACAACACTAATTATGGTTACTATAAGAGCAACAGACTCTGGAAGTCCATCACTTACATTTGATAGAATATTTGACCTTTCAATCTTACCTAAGAGTGGTACTCCAATAACAACTAATCCATCTAACTTACAGAACTGTTTTGAAGAAACAATTCTTAGACCAGATGGGCTTGATCCAAGTTTAGATCTTGATAGTACACCTCTATCTCAAATTGGAAGCATTCCATCAATCTTTAATCCTAATATATTAAATATTCCAAATATAAATAAAGCATTTATTGGTAATGTAGAAGAATTAGAATTAACATTAGATAGAACTCTTGGCATTGATAAATTCATAAAGAATACTATTTCTGGTGGTAAATTATTTATAGAAGTAAAATTAAGTTCTGCTAGTGATCTTAAAGAAGAAGATTTAAGTTCATTGAACTTTGTAATTATAAGCAAAGAAAATAACAAAGCTCGTAACATAAGTGGCAAAAATATTTTATTTGATACTTCAAGCAAACATTTACTTCTTGAAGTACAACTTCCTGATGACATTCCACTAGGTGAAGCTACATTACTTATAACTACTAAACGAGATGGAAAATTAAAAGCAGTCTCAAAAATAAACTTTAGTATTACACCTGCACTAAAAGCAACATCTATTGTTACTGGTACACAAATTGGAAAACCAATAATTAAAGATGTTAGGTTAGTTAAAATACCAGGCGTAAAAAATGTACCAGCTAACAAGAAACGTTATAAATTAATTATTACAGGTGAAAACTTTATTAAGAGAACTGTAAAAATTAACAATAAACTTATTACTTCACCCATAGCATTTCAGCCATTTACCTTAATTACCTTTGTTAATAAAGAAGGGATTTCAATAGAAAGAATGAGAGTTACAAGAAGTGACCGTGATGCAAAACGAACCAACTTCCAAGTAATCCTTGAATATGATGATTCTTTATTAAAAGGCAAGGAGGATGTCAGGTTCTTTACAGTAAGTACACTTACTGGACAAACCACTGGCAAAGCAGATTTTAAAGCACCTCAAAAACCAGAAGGCTTTAAGGAAGAAGAAAAATGGTAAAGAAAATATTTTTAATTTTAACCGCAATATTTTTCTTACTTTTACTAAGTATACCTGCTTGTTTTGCACAAAATTCTGAAGGTGAATGTATACAGGTAAATATTACACCAACAAAACAAAACTTTCTTAAAATTCCCATCTTAAATGGAGACACAAACAATGACAGTACTTTTGAAGAAAAAGAACAATTTCTTGACCTGGATTTATTACCAAACAAAAATATTTTAAGTGCTTGTATTCAAAAAAATAATGCTGCAAGGATAATTAACACTAGTCCTGAAAATGGTTTACTAAGTCTTTTAGAAAGTATTGCACAAACTGATTCAATTACACAAAGTATATCTGGAAGCATAAGAGGAAACTGTATTTTTAATCCAGTTACTAACCAATTAATTTTTAACGGGAATGGTCCAAAGGAATTTGGATTTGACAGAATTTATCCTTATGAATTAAATATCTCAGATACTATTACACTAAGCAGAATACAAAACAATTTCTTCATTCCTTCTGATTTGCCAACAGCACTTACAGTAACTCCTAATGGAAAATATCTGGTTTATCTACAAGCTAATACTTCAAGCAATAATCTAGCAAGTATTCAGTCAGTTGAAATTAAACAAGACATGACTTTAAGTAATTCATTTATCGGGCAAGATTTTGCAAAATCAGTTGAAGCTGGATCATATTTAGAATTTGCAGACAGTACAAATCAAGCAGGTTCTAATATTGTGTTTGGAGTTTTTGCAAATCTAGAACAAGGAAAAAATGGGAGTGGAAACGGATTTGGAATTTTTAAAACCAATCAAGCAGATGGAACAAATACAATTCTTGCAGAGTTTAAAAAAGAAAAAGACAAATCTACTCTTCCTGATATATTTAACACAATTTCATTTGGTGGATTTTCTGGTTTTAAATTAGTACAAAAGAATTCTTTGCTTTATTTATTCGTTTCTTATTTTGAAAATAGCTCAAAAATCCCAGATTTAAACTATCTTACAAAAGTAGCAGTATTTAAAATTAGCGTAACAGGTGAAAGAGCTAAAACAGCTACCTTAAAACTTTTAGGAGAACCAGTTTTAACAGTATTTAAAACAGCCCCGTGCAGTGAGAATAATTTTCATGGGATTAGTGGTCCTATAGAAGTAACAGATCATTTACTTTATATAGCAGATAACAATAAAACAAAAAACGAAAATTATTTTGCAGTATATTTTATCGACTGGAATGAAATCAATAAACAAGCATCTGATATTCCATCAAACAAACATCTGTTAAGGCTTGCTTCCATACCACTTAAAACTAATCAAACACCACAAAGCAGAAATACAGACCTTATTGTTACAAAAAATAATAAATTTGCATTTGTTGCAACAAGTGTACCTAAAGAAGCTACTGAAGGAAAAATATTTAGTTATCTACTCCAAAGCTCAAACATAAGTTGTTCTTTATTAAATGATTTCTTAGCTAAAGCTGGTATTTGTGATCAAAAAGAAATTACTACAAATATTAAAGAGTTCACTATTATTAAACCAATAGATAAAGTAACTCAAGAAGACAGTTCAATAATAAAAGATACAAAAACTAATATCAATAATCCTCCAATCATTCTTCAGGCACCTAGCATAGAAACAGGAAGGCAGCCTCAGCTTGGACTTACACAAGGAAGACCACCAGAATTTGGAGCTTTACAAGAAAGGCCACCTTTACTAATTCAAGTCCCTCAAAAAATATCTCCATCTACAACCTTACGTACTCCCCAAGGTGTTCCTACAGAACGATTTGAACTACCACGTATTTCATCCAACAATAAATTTAAGCTGCCAGATATTCCACAGGTTGAGGTAGTTATGATTGAAACTATTCCTATTAAAAAACAAGTTGAAAGTTCAATACAAATTAATATTAGTGAAAAGGATTTAGCAAAACCTGATCAAAAAATAATTGCACCTAGAATTCCGGATATAACTTTAAGCAATATTCCTCTTGAGATAGCAAAACTAGAAAAAGCAAAAAAAGATATTCCTATCCTTACAATTGAATCAAGAGGCGGAATAAAAGGTACTACTGGCGGGTATTTAATAGACCTTAATTCAACAGTTAAGTTAAAACCTGCTGATCTAAAAAATATTTTTTACTTTGCACTAAACAAAAATAACAATACTACTCAAATATCAGGCGAGTCTTACTTAACATCTAATAACAAACTTCTTGCAAAACTTACAATTCCAAGTTCAGCACCTTCTGGTGATTTAACACTTATTGTTATTTTAAGTAAAAAAGAAATTAAGAAAAAAGAAATTATTTCTAAGGGTAGTTTAAAAATATTTGACCAAATAAATTTTCAAAATTTAAACACGGAAGTAAGTTCAGGTTTACCAAAATTAATAAAAGTCCAAGGAAGAGTAATTGGACCATCTTCTAAAAGTGGGAGCATTATTAGACTAATTTTTGAAGGTGAAAACCTGGCTAGTAAGTTTATAAAAATAAGTAATAAAATTTATTTTACTGCGCCACTTAAAACACATACCTTTTTATCATTTGCTGAAGAAAACGATATTGAGATTTTAAGAACTAGAGTTTTAAGCAAAGGAAATAAAATGCTTATAACACTAAGATTTACTGGTGGTGACATAAATTCCAGATCATTTACAATTAGCACACCAAAAGGTCAATTCTTTAGTGAAAACCTAGGAATTAAATTATTTACTAAAAACCTTGTTAAAAAAGAAATAAAGTAGTATAGAATATGTTAGTTGTATTTTTATAATGAAAGCAAAAAATTCTTTTTTAAGAATAAAGAACATGACATCTGTAACTGTGGATGAGAAATCTGCACACGGTAGCCATGGATTAGTTAGAACTTTAGGTGCTTGGGATTTAATTAACTTAGGAATTGGTTGCATAATAGGAACAGGAATATTTGTACTTACTGGCATAGCAGCTGCTAATTATGCTGGCCCTGCTGTTTTCTTTTCCTTTATATTAGCTGGAATAGCATGTACGCTTGCTGCATTTGTTTATAGTGAATTTTCATCACTAGTACCTCTTTCTGGAAGTGCATATACTTATGTTTATGTTACTTTAGGAGAACTTGCAGCTTGGTTAATTGGGTGGAATTTACTTCTTGAGTATTTAGTATCTGTATCAGTTGTTGCAATTGGTTGGAGTGCATATTTTCATAATATCTTAGCTAACTTTGGACTTCACATTCCCGAAATTTTAACTGCATCTCCAGGGACGCATGATGTACCTGGTGCAATCATGAACTTGCCAGCAGCTATTATAACTTTTGCATTAACAATACTTGCAATTGTTGGAATAAAAAGTTCAACTGTTTTTAATAACATAATTGTCACTATAAAAGTTTCAGTAGTAATATTTTTTATTACATTTGGACTTTTTAATATTCATCCTGAATACTGGCATCCTTTTATACCACCAAGAATTGCTACTGCTTCTGGTCATGCAATAGATATTCTTCACTTACCATTTAATGAATTTATAATTAAATTTTTCCAAGGCACACTTAGTATACACAATGATCTTGTTTATCATTACGGCTGGCAAGGTGTTTTAACTGCTGCTGGTATTGTTTTCTTTGCATATATTGGATTTGATGCAGTATCAACAGTTGCTGAAGAATCAAAAAATCCACAGAGAGATTTACCAATAGGAATACTTGGCAGCTTAGTTATTTGTACAATTTTATATTTATTTGCTTCGCTTGTTTTAACTGGACTGGTTCCAGTTACTATAGATGGAAAACCAAACCCAGCTTTAACAGGGCATGAAGCTGGAGCTGCACTTTCAGTTGCATTTACAGCATTAGGTCATAAATGGGCAGCATTAATTATTGGCTTTGGTGCTCTTTGTGGAATGACAAGTATTATTTTAGTTATGATTGTTGGGCAAGCTAGAATTTTATTTTCAATGTCTCGTGACGGCCTCTTGCCTAACTTTTTTGCAAGTATTCATACAAAGTACAGAACTCCTTTTATTGCAACTTTAATAACAGGAATTTTTTCGGGTTTAATTGCTGCTTTTACACCAATACTTACTGTTGCTGAACTTACAAGCATTGGCACACTTGCTGCATTTGTTTTTGTATCGATTGCTGTTTTAATTTTAAGATTTACAAGACCAGAACTAAAAGCAAGATTTAGATGTCCTGGAATGCCATACACAGGAATAATTGGAATTGTTATAAATTTTCTTTTAATGACTGGATTACCAACTGCTACCTGGGTTCGTTTTGTAGTATGGATGGCAATTGGACTTATAATTTATTTCTTTTATGGTTTTTGGTTTAGCAAGATGAGAGCTAAAGATTAAGCAGTTGCTACTACTGGAGATGGTGCAGGTGTTGGTTGCCTAGTCTCTTGTTCAGCTGGTTCTGCATGTTTACCATTTTTGTTATTCATTGCTGCTTTATTATCTTCTGAACTAGCCCATGTCATAAAGCTAAACCCAAGAGCATCAATTCCAACAGCTGCCATATTTAACTTGCTCAAGCCAGTCCATCTATAAACTAAATCCATCGCAGAAGCAATTAAATAAAATGCTCCACTAAGTTTATACTTAATATTACCTACAGCAGTTGCTTGACCATTTTCTGCTTTTGAGTCACCTTTATCCCATAAAGCTATGTCAGCATGTATTCCAAAAATATCTCTTATCGATGCACCGATTTTTTGAACGAAATTATTAAATCCTAAAAACGTGCCAAAAATAGCTCCTGTTAAGATTCCAATTGCAGATACAACAAGATTTTTTTCTGCTGTTCTCTCTCCACCATAAAATATTTCTTTTAGCGCAGTAAAAAATCCTTTTTTACTTTTTTCTTTCAAATCATGATAAACATCAGAACAAACAACTCCTATTGAAGCAAGTGTTTTCTTTGTACTATCTACATAACCTTTGTACTCATTAAAAACTCCCTTCTCGTGACCATCTTTTAATTCATATCTACTTTTAATCTTAGGATTAAAAGCCATATCTTCCATCATTGCTGGCATTTGATCAAGTGCACTCCCAAATCCTTTTAAAAGATACATGTTTTCATCATTGCCAATAATTGATGACAAAGAAACAAGGCTATATCCTATTGATCCAAATGTATCTTTTCTAAAAGCATTCCCAATACTGCCATGGACTCCTGTCAAGAAATATGCAACTTTATTTATAAAGGAATTAATTTTATCAAGAGATTCACTTTCACTTTTAAAAACATTTGAAAGAAAAAAATTCAACACACTCAAACCACTAGATGCAATACTAAGTGGTGCTACTCCAAATTTAAAACCAATATCTAAGGACTTATTGATTCTTTCTTCGGGAGTTAAATCACTCCATTCTTTCTTTACACCTGTACTAGATAAATTTGTGCTTGAGGATACTGATTGTACAGGTGGTACTGGCACTTTTAAAAAACTCCTTACTCATCAAAAACAGATAAAAGATAAATTGAGATCAGTTTTTTTACTTCCACTGATTCAACATGATGTTTGTGTTTAAATTTGAACTTCATCTTATTCATGATTTTATATACTCAGAACTTTATAAAACTCTGAAATATTTAATTTATAATAGCAAAACATGTCTTAGCAAGCTAGTGGTAGGAACTAAAATTAACCTCATAACTCAGTAATTAATGTAAGAATTAAGATAAAAATATTATAAAGAAGAGGGTTAAGAAAACCAGCTATGAGCAGAAAGTACATTTTAAGCCTAGATCAAGGCACTACTAGTTCAAGGTCAATCTTAGTAGACGAAACTGGCAAGGTTATTTCTAAAGCTCAAAAAGAATTTAATCAGATTTTCCCACAGGCCTCATGGGTAGAACACAATCCAAATGAAATTTGGGCCACCCAATTAAGCACAGCAAAAAAAATAATTAAAGAAAGTAAAATTAATCCAAAAGATATTCTAGCTTTAGGAATTACAAATCAAAGAGAAACGATTGTTGCATTTGACAGCAGCTCTGGAAAACCTATCTATAATGCAATTGTCTGGCAGTGCAGAAGAACAACTAATTTTTGTAATGAACTTAAAAAAAAATACAAAGATTTAATAAAAGAAAAAACTGGTCTAGAAATTGATGCATATTTTTCTGCATCAAAAATAAAATGGGTTTTAGACAATGTGGCCAATGCACGAAATAATAAAAACATACGTTTTGGAACAATTGATTCGTGGTTAATTTGGAATCTTACAAGTGGAAAATCATTTTATACTGATCCTTCAAATGCCTCACGTACAATGCTTTTTAATATAAAAACAAATAAATATGATAAAGAGCTATTAAGTATTTTTGGAATCGAAGAGTGGATGTTACCAAAAGTTATTCCATCAAATGGAGATTTTGGAGTTACAGATAAAAAACTTTTTGATACAGAAATTTCAATTAAAGCAGTGCTTGGTGATCAACAAGCTGCATTATTCGGTCAGTGTTGTTTTAAAGAAGGTGATTTAAAAATAACTTATGGGACAGGCGGCTTTTTACTTATTAACATTGGTGAAAAATTCCAGTTGAATAAAAACTTTTTAACAACAATTGCGTGGAGCATCTTAGCTCCCAGCTCTCAGCTTTCAGCCTTCAGCTCCTATGCATTAGAAGGCTCAACATTTATTAGCGGTGCCATCGTCCAGTGGCTTCGAGATAATCTTGGAATAATACAAGATTCATCTGAAACTGAAAAGATAGCTACAGGCATAGACAGCAATGAGGGTGTTTATTTTGTTCCAGCTCTTACAGGACTCGGGGCTCCGTATTGGGACGGGAATGCAAGAGGAATAATTATTGGTTTAACTAGAAAAACTAATAAGGCTCATATAGTAAGAGCTGCTCTTGAATCAATGGCTTATCAAATTGCAGATCTAATATTGCCAATTAAAAACACATTACCTAAAGAAACAACTATAAAAGCTGATGGTGGTGCTGCAAAAAATAATTTTTTATTGCAATTTCAAGCAGACTTACTTCAAATGCCTATAACAAGATCATCCCAGCTAGAAGCAACTGCTCTTGGTATAGCATATTTAGCAGGTTTAAGTGTAGGAATCTGGAAATCATTAGAAGAAATAAAAAAGCTCTGGCATTCTAATGAATTGTTTTTACCAAGAACAAAGAGAGAGAATGAGTATACAATGTGGAAAGAAGCTGTTAAAAGAGCAATGAAATGGGAAAATTAGTAAGGGCAGGTTTAACACCTGCCCCAACAACGCAACACTATGGCAAAACAATTTTTAGATCTCTGTAAAGAAAAGATAGTATTCTTTGATGGTGCTATGGGCACATCAATTCAATCACATCCTCTTTCACTGGATGATTTTCATGGACTAGAAGGTTGTAATGAAATATTAGTAAAAACTAAACCACAAGTTATAAAAGAAATTCATGAGTCATTTTTAAAAGTAGGTGCAGATGTAATTGAAACAAATAGTTTTGGTACAAATAGTATCGTACTTGCAGAATATGATATTGCAAATATGGCATATGAGTTAAATTACACAAGTGCAAAACTTGCAAAAGAAATAGCAAATGATTTTAATTACTTAAAACCTAGATTTGTTGCAGGCTCAATAGGCCCATCAACAAAGCTTCCAACACTTGGTCATATAAGCTATCAAAATATGAAAGAAGCATTTTATACCCAAGCAAGTGGATTACTAAATGGTGGAGTAGATATTTTTTTACTTGAAACCTGCCAGGATATTTTACAAGCAAAAGCTGCCTTAGCTGCTCTTTTTAAAGTAATGGAAGAAAAGAAAAAAAGAATTCCTGTAATGGTTCAAATTACTATAGAACGTACTGGAACAATGCTTGTAGGTTCTGATATTGCTTCTAGCTTTTGCGCGCTTGAGCCATATGAAATAAATGTTATTGGCATAAACTGTGCAACAGGGCCGCTTGAAATGTCAGATCACATAAGATATCTTTGTGAAACAAGTACTTTACCTGTCTCTTGCATGCCAAATGCTGGCATGCCTGAAAATATTGGTGGTAAAAGTCACTATCACCTTTCAGCTGAAGATTTTTCAAAAACATTATCACATTTTGTAAATGACTTAGGTGTAAATATTGTTGGCGGTTGTTGCGGTACAACTCCAGCACATATAAAAGCTGTAATTCATTCTGTAGAAAAGAAAAATCCTAAAAAAAGAAATCCAAAATACACTAATTCTGTCAGCAGTTTGTACAGCATAGTTCCATTAAATATAGATTCACCACCTGTTTTTGTAGGCGAAAGAACAAACGCAAATGGGAGTAAATTCTTTAGAGAGCTTTTAGCAAAAGAAGATTTTGATGGAATGGTACTTATGGCAAAAGAACAGCTTGAAGAAGGAGCACACTTACTTGATGTTTGTACTGCTTATGTAGGAAGAGATGAGATCAAGGACATGACTGAATATATAAAGAGACTAAATACCCAAGTTAACATTCCTATTATGATTGACTCTACTGAAGAGGTAGTAATTCAAAAAGCACTTGAGCTAATTAGTGGTAAGCCACTTATTAACTCAATCAATTTAGAAGATGGGGAAGAAAAAATAAAAAAAGTCTGTCCACTTACAAAAGAGTTTGGAGCAGCTTTAATAGCACTAACTATTGATGAAGATGGAATGGCAAAAACAGCAAAGAAGAAATTTGAAATAGCAAAAAGAATATATGAACTTGTAACAAACAAATACAAAATAAAAGGAGAAAATTTAATTTTTGATACTCTTACTTTTACTTTAGGAAGTGGAGATGAAGAATTTCGCAGAGCAGGTATTGAAACAATAGAAGGAATTAAACTAATAAAAAAACATTTCCCTGAAGCAAAAACAATTCTTGGGATAAGCAATATTTCATTTGGTCTTTTGCCACAAGCTAGACAAGTTTTAAACTCAGTATTCATGCATGAAGCAGTTAAACATGGACTGGATCTAGCAATTGTCAATGCTAAAAGAATTCTTCCTCTTTATAAAATTTCAGAAGAACAAAAACAAGTAGCGCTTGATTTAATTTATGATAAAAGAAAAGAAGAATATGATCCGCTTCATAAGTTTATGTTGTTATTTGAGAAGCAATCAGCCATCAGCTATCAGCCATCAGCTATCAGTTGTCAGCTGTCAGCTATTGAAGAGCTTTTAAAAAAAAGAATTATAGATGGAAACAAATCTGGACTCATAAAAGATTTAGATGAGGCTTTAAAAAAGCACAGACCTTTAGACATTATAAATAACATTTTATTAGATGGAATGAAAGTAGTTGGAGATTTATTTGCATCTGGTGAAATGCAATTACCATTTGTTTTACAATCAGCTGAAACAATGAAAGCAGCAGTATCTTATTTAGAACCCCTTATGGAAAAGAAGGAAGTAAAAGCACGTGGAAAAATTGTTTTAGCTACTGTAAAAGGTGATGTTCATGATATTGGAAAAAATCTTGCAGACATTATACTAACTAATAATGGATACAAAGTTTTTAATCTTGGAATTAAGCAACCTATTGAAAGTATTATTAAAACAGCTACTGAAGAAAAAGTTGATGTTATTGGAATGAGTGGCTTGCTTGTAAAATCAACTCAAATAATGAAAGAAAATTTAGAAATTTTAAATGAAAGAAATATTACAATCCCTGTTATTCTTGGAGGAGCAGCACTTACTAGAAAGTTTGTAGAAAATGAATGTAAAAATGCTTATAAAGGTAAAGTGTTTTACGGAGCCGATGCGTTTAGTGATCTTAGGTTTATGGAAGACATTTTTAATAATAGAGTCCAATGATACAACCTGCCCAAAAGATTCCTAAGATTCCCTTTTACGGTACAAAGATTATAACCAATATTAGCCTTGATGAGATTTATCCTTATATAAATGAAACTGCTTTAATAGTTGGACAGTGGCAGTTTAAAAAAGGCAAGCTTGAGGAAGAAAAATACAGGAAGATTTTAAAAGAAAAAGCTTACGTAGAACTTGAAAAATTAAAAGTTCTTTCAAAAGAAAAAAAATTATTAATTCCAAAAGTTGTTTATGGATATTACTATTGCGTTTCAGACAGCAATGATTTAATCATTCTAAGTGAAGATAAAAAAACAGAGATTCAAAGATTTACCTTTCCAAGGCAGAAGGATAGAGACAAGCTTTGCATCTCAGATTTTTTTAGAAGCAAAAACGAAACAGGATCAGATATAGTAGCTTTTCAAGCTGTAACAATAGGAGAACAAGCAAGTAACTATTCAAAAAAATTATTTAATGAAAACAAATATACTGATTATTTATTTTTTCATGGGTTTAGTGTAGAGACTGCAGAAGCACTTGCTGAATGGACTCATAAGAAAATAAGAACAGAATTAAATTTTCATCACAATGATGCAAAAGAAATAAAAAAATTACTTGGCCAAGGTTATCAAGGTTGTAGATATAGTTTTGGATATCCAGCTTGTCCATGTCTTGAAGATCAAACAAAAATATTTAAACTTTTAAAACCAGAGTGTATTGAGGTTTCATTGTCAGAGAGTTTTCAATTACATCCTGAGCAAAGTACCTCTGCAATTATTGTTCATCATCCACAAGCTAAGTATTTTAATGTAAGTTAGCAATCACTATTTAAAAAATCCAAAATAATATCATTAATATCTCCACTACACGGTAATGGTTTAGATGCTTCAACACTAGCTTCTTCACTTCTTATAGCATTTTCCTGTTTCTTTAGTTCTTCATATTTACTTAAAGCAAAATAATATCTTCTCATAGAATCTACAAACATTTCTTCTAATGCTCTTCTTGCCATTGCTTTATAAATATATTTTTCCATCTCTTTTTTCTTATGAAGAGCATGTAGTCTTTGAGCTTCTTCTTCTTTTTTTTCTCTTTCTTCGCACTTTCTTTCACATTCTTTCTTTTCTTCTTCTTCAATCATTTCATGCCACTCATCAAGGAACCAAGTAAAAAAATCATAGAGTCTTTCTAATTCATGTCTTGTAGGAGTACTTAAAAAACTACTTAAATAATCATCATGAGTAACTTGTTCTACATGATTTTTTGATTCTTCCATCCAAGTAGCTATGTCTTTTTTATCTTGGACAGTTAAATTACTATCACCTCCACGTTCTTGAACTCTTTCAATAGAATTAACAACAGGATTAGCTACTTTTTTTAACTCATGAGCAGTTTCATAACCTCCGTTTTTTTTAGCTTCCATAAGAGCACTTGAAAGAGAATGCAAACTTTTTATAAACAATTCTTTTAATTTCTCATTTGTAATCGGCACACACTTTCCTTCTTGTATCCTTTTTGCCATTTCTATTAGACACTTTGCATCTTCACTATTTCTCCACTTTTTTATAAGTTCCCTTAAATCCATATTTTTTAGTTCGTCATCACCTTCAATAACTCTTATTGCTTGTGTAAGCTCAGAAACTGCTTTTTTAGTTTCATCTGAAAGTTCAATTTTTCCACCAAGAGCAGCTTCTGCAAAATCATCTACTACATCCTCAAGTTCATTTGCTGTTAAAGGATCTTTTTGTAAATCAATTTTTTGAAGAAAACTAATAAAAGGATCAAGACTTGAAATAACTTTTTTAACTGTATCACTTACAAAAACACATAATTTACTAAATAAATTTTCATCATTAATATTCTCATCTTTAAGTTCTCCACCTGTCGTTTCAAAGGTATCAAAGCTGGTCACGAAGTTATTACTTGCGCCTTGCCTAACTAAACTATTTTTATTATTCTTTTTAACTTCAGGCCTATAAGAAATAATATGTTCTGTACTATTCTCTAACATTTTTATAAACTCTAATTCTTAAATATGAATTTATTAAATTGCTCAACCTATAAAAAACATTAGATATAAGCTTTTGATAGTCCTATAAGCCTAACTATAAAAAAGTTAATTAAAGTCTGGTTAAAGCTGGTATTTTAATAACCCGCAAATCATTTGCCTAAAATATCAAAATTCCCACCTTCCAGAAAAGTAAGTATATCAACCTTGTCCCTTAATGGAAGCTCTGATAACTTTGTTTTAAACTCCTCAGGAACTATAAGGCTTAAAATTAATGCTGCAAATTGTTTAACTTCTAGATTTGGATCACTTAAGAAACATGTAGTTAATGGAAGAACTGCCTGTTTGGCTCCCTCATACTCAGCATAATAAGCCAAAGCTCGTATTGCACTCACTTTAACATTGCTATCCTGATCACTTAAACATTTAATTAATGGAGGAATTGCCATTTCATCTCTTTGTCCACAATCAGCATATGCAGCAATAGCATCTGCTGCATTTTCTCTAACTTGATTATCTGGATCACTTAAACATTGAATTAATAGAGGGACTGCTTCTTTATTTATGTCTCTATGCATAGCAAGTGCAGCTAGAGTACGTATTCCTAATTTGTGCATTAAACTATTAGTGAAGTTACCTGGATGGTAAGATTTTAAGTTATTAATTAGCTCTTTGATAAACTGCTGTATTTCGCTTTCTACACCACCAGTTGCGCCACCACCAGTACCTTCAACACCTTCACTGTGATGCATTGGATGTCGCTTTGTAACTCTACTTATTTCCCTTCCTTCTTCTCCAGGAAAAATAGGTATGAATTTTATTGATCTTATTAATCCCATATCTTTTTCTCTCACAACAAATATAACATTTGCTAAATGAGGATGTGAGAATAGAATCTAAAGAAAAGCTTAAGATTTCGATTAATTTTTTTTAGGTTTGGTAAAAGTTAGAAATTGGATATTAAGACTTTGAAACTTAAAACATATTCCCTGTCGCTAATATCTCATTTGGATCAAGAGAACATTTTAGTGCCTTCATAGAATCTATTATTTGTTTAGGGTACTGGTACTTTAAAAAATCTTTTTTAATTTTTCCTATCCCATGCTCAGCAGCAATTGTTCCGCCTAAAGAAACTACTCTCTCACATGTTTTGTAAACTACTTTCATAATTTGTTTTTTTTCATTCTCATTTTTTGCAATGAAATTATAATGAGGATGTCCGTTTCCAATGTGTCCATAAATTACTGGTTCTTGAATTTTTGCTTCACAAGCAAGAGCCTCTGCATAATTTATAATTTCATGGATTTTATTTATTGGAACCGACCAGTCTGTTGATATTTTTCCACCTCCATCTTTTACATACTTACTGCCTTCTTCAAAAAGACTACTTGGTACAAGATGTCTTAGCCTTCGTAGTTCTTCTTGTTGTTTTAATTGGTTGGTAATAATAGTGTTATCAATCAATGCTTTATTTTTTTCCAAAAAAGAAAGCCATGTTTCAATTAATTTCTCATACTCATTAGATTTATATTCCTGCTCAAAAAGTATTGCAGCCTTCGCAGACTCTGGGATTTTAAATTGCGATTCACCTTTAATAATATTTAATCCAAGGTGATCAAATAATTCCACAGCACGAGGTGTGATTGTTGTCGTCATAGGGGTTTGATTAATCAAACCCTTACGAATATTTATTACAAAATCTAACGCATCATTTAATGATTTAAAAAATGCCATGCCACCAAAAAAATTTTCTGGCTTTTCAATTAATTCTACTTCTCCTTTTGTAATTACACCAAGTGTACCTTCTGAACCAACAAAAATTTCAACCACGTTTTGAAATGGTAAATATCCAAAAGTATTTTTTTCAATTTCATTTCTCCTGATATTTAAAACTTCACCATTAGCTAAGACTACTTCTAGCGCACGTACATATCTTCTTGTAGAGCCATATTTAAAAGTTCTAGAGCCAGATGCATTTGTTGCAATTGAACCACCAAAAAAACATTCTTTTTCACTTGTTGGATCAGGAGCATAAAATAATCCTTGATCAAAAATTATTTTCTTAAGATCTGAAAGCATAATGCCCGGTTCTGCAATTGCACATTTTTCAGAGTGATTAATTTCAATAATTCTTGTCATTTGACTAGTATCTAAAATCCAGCCGCCTTGTGCTGCTGCTGAACCAGTTAAACTACTCCTATTTCCAATTGGTGTTACTGGGATTTTTTTTGAGTTTGCTTCTTTTAAGATTTCTATAACTTCATTTGTTGAAGTTGGTCTAACTAATGCTTCAGCATAACCAGGATAGTTTGAGGAGTCTGTACAGAAACTTTTAACAATGTCAGGATCTGTGATTAAGTGGAAATTGCTCATTAAGTTACATTTTAGCAGTCAGCAATCAGCTAACAGCTATAATATTTAAATAATAAGAACCATTGAAATTATGACAATAAATCAAATATCAAACTTAAAAGAATTATTGGCCAAAGATGAGCAATATTTATCAAGTGCTTTATATAGAGTTTTTCATATTGTTGCAGAGCGTGGGGAAGGTTCTTATCTTTATACAATTGATGGATTAAAATACTTAGATTTAACTTGTGGTATTGGAGTAACACAACTTGGACATTGTCATAGTGAAGTTGTAAAAGCAGCACAAGATCAACTTACAAAACTAGTACACATTAGCTGCGTAACACACCATACTGAAAATATAAAATTAGCAGAAAAGTTATCAAAAATACTACCAGGAAATTTAAACAATACTTTTTTTTGTAACAGCGGTGCTGAAGCTGTTGATGGTTCGATAAAGCTTAGCCGTTATGTAAATCCCGGAAGACCAAATATAATTGCTTTTAGAGGATCTTTTCATGGGAGAACATTAGGAAGCACTGCATTGTCTTCTTCAAAAATCGTGCATAGAAAATATTATGATCCACTTCTAACAGGTGTAAACTTTGTTGATTTCCCAAACTGTTGGAGTTGCCCTGTTTTTAAAGATCCAAAAACTTGTGATTTAGAATGTTTAGATCTATTAAATAGAATGTTTAAATTAAATCTTCCTCCAGAATCTGTCTCTGCAATTATTATTGAACCAATAGTTGGTGAAGGAGGTTATGCACCTTCGCCACCTCATAATTTAAATCTTAGATTTAATTACTTAAAAGAGCTTAGAAAGATTTGTAATGAATATAATATCTTACTAATTTGTGATGAAGTTCAATCAGGGATAGGAAGAACAGGTAAATGGTTTGGCATAGAACATTATGATGTAGTACCTGATGTAATTACCATGGCAAAAGGGATTGCAAATGGTTTACCCATGGGTGCATTTTCAAGTACAAAAAAACACATGTCTTTAATGCCACCAGCTTCTCATGGCAGTACATTTGGAGGAAATCTTGTTTCTTGTGCTGCAGCTATTAAAACACTTGAAGTAATAGAAAGAGATAATTTGCTTGATTATGTTGCAAAAACAGGAAGTGAACTTATAAAACATTTTGAAGCAGAATTAAGTCCAAAAATAAAAATTAGAGGTTTTGGTTTTATGATTGGAATTGAATTCCCAAACAAAGAAATAGTTGAAAAAACAATTAATGAATGTTTTAAAGAAAAAATATTGCTTCTTAGTGCAGGAGCAGAACAAAAAGTAATTAGATTTATACCACCGCTTAATATTGAGAAGAAAATATTGTTTGATGCTGTTGATAAAATAATAGGTATTGTAAAAAAGGAAATCTGATATGCATCCTATAAGTAAAGACGCCCCACTGGGGCGTCTCAACATGAAAAACAACATTGGTGGAGAATTAAAAGATTCGTCATCAAAAGATTTTTTTGAAAAATATAATCCTGCAAATAAAAATGAACTCCTTGGAAGGTTTCCAAAATCAAATCAAAAAGATTTAGATGAAGCAGTTGACATGGCAAAAAAAGCATTTGAGGTCTGGAGATTTACACCAGCACCAAAAAGAGCAGAAGTTTTATATAAAGCTAGTGAAATTACAAAAGATATAAAAGAAGAACTTTCTCTTCTTTTAACAAAAGAAACGGGTAAGCCAATTATAGAATCCAGGGGGGAAATCCAAGAAGTAATAGACACATATTTATTTTTTGCTGGTGAAGGAAGAAGAATTTATGGACTTACAGGTCAAAGTGAACTTTTAAATAAATCAATAATTACAATTAGACAACCAATTGGTATTTGTGGATTAATTACAGCATGGAATTTCCCAAGTGCTGTACCAAGCTGGAAAATTGCACCAGCACTTGTTTCTGGAAATGTAATAATTTTAAAACCTTCAAAAGATGCTCCAATGTCAGGCTATAAACTAATTGAAAACTTATACAAAGCAGGCTTGCCTAAAGGATGTGCAAGTATTTTATTTGGAAGAGGAGAATTTGGTGATTTAATTGTTCGTCATCCAGAAATTAAAGTTGTAAGTGTAACTGGTTCTGTTGAAGTAGGAAAAATGATTTATGAAACTTGTGGAAAGATGCTTAAAAAATGTGCTCTTGAACTTGGCGGGAAAAATGCAATTATAGCTCTTGAAGATGCAAATCAGGACTTACTTTTAGATGGGATACTTTGGGGTGCATTTGGTACAACAGGACAAAGATGTACTTCTACAAGCAGACTTATTATTCAAAAGTCTGCTTGGAGTAACTTATTCATTGAAAAATTAGTAAGTAGAACAAAAAAATTAATTGTTGGAGATGGTTTAAGTGAAAAAACACAAGTAGGTCCACTAATCACAAGTTCACACAGGGAAAATGTACATGGTTTTGTTGAAAGAGCAATTCAAGAAGGTGGAAAACTTTTATGTGGTGGTAAGTTTTTAACAGGTGGAGAATATGATGAAGGGCATTTTTACGAACCTACAATTATTACAAATGTAAAACCAAACATGGAGCTTGCTTGTAGGGAAGTTTTTGGACCAGTACTTGCAGTAATAGAAGTAAATGACTTTAATGAAGCTGTTAAAGTTGCAAATAACATTGAGTATGGTTTATCTCTTTCAATTTATACAAAAGATATTAATCTTGCAATGCAAGCAGCAAATAAATTTGAATCCGGAATTGTTTATATAAATGCTCCAACAATAGGTGCTGAATGTGGAGGAGCTGCTGCATTTGGAGGCTGGAAAAACACTGGAAATGGCACTCGTGAAGGTGGAGTTATGGCTCTTGATACCTATACCCAATACAAAACAATTTACATAGATTACTCAAATAAATTACAAAGAGCACAAATTGATTAAAAAATTATAGCTTGAAAGCTATAATTTACTATAGATAATATAGCTTTTAAGCTATAAATGGATTTAAAAATATAACTTATGGGCTATAATATTTACATAAGGCAAAAATTTTATGTATTTAGACCAGATTTCAAAAAAATTTAAGAGCTTAAGGAATTTACCTTATTGGCTTAAGCAGTTTTTACCAGTTGAGGATCAAATTAGAATGATTCGGACTGCTTTAGGCATAACTCAAAGTCAGCTTGCTAAAAAACTTAGTTTTAGCAGCAACGTACCAATTGCAAAATTAGAAAACAAAGAGAAAGAAAATCCAACAATAGAAACTTTAAAAAAATATGCTCAAGCCTTACAGTGTGAATTATTAATTAGACTAATACCAAAAAAAGAAATAAAAAATCTTTTAAAAGAATTAGCAGAAAAAAAAGCAAAGGAAATTGTAAACATTTCTGTAGCTAATTCTGCGATGGAATTACAGAAGCCAGATAAAAAGGTAATTAAAGAAGAAGTAAAAAGAGTAAAAAATGAAATTCTTGAAAAAAGGAAATCCCGCTTATGGGAGGATTAGAAGAAAATAATACTGCTGATGGAGAAACCCCTCTTGAAGATGCATCAGGATTAATTCCTGTATATATTACAACTAGAAAAGAATTATGTGAAGCAGAGTTCTTAAATATTACAGAGGCAATTCAGCATTATTTATCTATTTCTCGTTTTTTAAATAAATTTGAAATTACAAGGCAAACATTATTTGAAGTACATAAAAAAATGTTTAATAAAGTCTGGAACTGGGCTGGGAAAAAGCGAATGAGCAATAAAAATATTGGGATTCCAGTATATAAGATAGATGAAGAGATTCAAAAATTTATTGATGACTATAATTACTGGATAAAAGAAAAAATGAATATCACTGAACTTGTTACTAGAGTTCATCATAGACTAGTTTGGATTCATCCTTTTGAAGGTGGCAATGGCAGATGGAGTAGATTTATTGCAAATCTTATTTACTATAAAAACACAAAATTACTTTTAAAATGGCCTGAAGATGAATTACAGCTAAAGAAAAAATCATCGTTTAGAGAGCATTATCTTAAGGCTTTAAAAGAAGCAGATAATGGCAATTATGAACAATTAATTAATTTACATAAGGAGTTACAAGAATTCAATGAAAAATAAAAAATCAGCTCTTATAACAGGAAGTGCAAAACGTATTGGAAAAGAAATCGCACTTTTTTTAGCTAATGAAGGATTTGATATTGCACTTCATTATAATACGTCACAAAAAGAAGCAAAAACTACTCAGAAAAAAATAAAGGAAATGGGGAAAGAATGTAAATTATTTAAATGTAATCTTAATAACATAAACGAAGTTTTAAAATTAATTCCAAAAGTAAAAAAATCTTTCCCTGATTTATTTTTATTAATTAATAATGCATCAGTTTTTAAAAATGGTGATTTCTTAGAAACTAATCCTAAATTGCTTGAAGAGCATTTTAATGTAAACTTTAAAGCACCATTTTTTTTATCAAGAGATTTTGCAAAACATTTTAAAAAAGGACAAATTATAAATATACTAGACACTAAAGTTGCAAGAAATTATTCAAAACATTTTTCATATACTTTAAGCAAAAAAGCACTTTATGAGTTTACAAAAATGTCAGCAAAAGAACTAGCTCCAAACATTCGTGTAAATGCAATTGCTCCCGGACCAACGCTTCCTGGTAAAAGTGATGATTACTCAAAACACAAGCTAGAAGTAGTTTCTAAAAAATATATTGGCACTGTCCAATTTATAACTCAGGGAATTAAATATCTTATTAATAATGATCTTGTTGTTGGAGAATGTCTTTTTATAGATGGTGGGATACATTTGTAGGAGAGTGTTCAGCTTTTACTTTTATCATCTCCATTGCAGCTAAAGCTGCTTCTTGTCCCTTGTTTCCAGCTTTTCCACCAGCACGCTCCCCAGCTTGTTCAATATTTTCACAAGTTAAAATTCCAAATATAACTGGCACTCCTGTTTGACTACCAAGATGTGCAATCTCATGACTAACAGCACTACAAATATAATCAAAATGAGGTGTCTTGCCACGAATCACACAACCTAAACAAATAATTGCACTGTATTTATTTAAATCAAGTAAATTCCTTGCAGCTGTTGGAATTTCAAATGCGCCTGGAACTTTTACAACATCAATATTTTTTTTATTTGTATTATTTTTAATTAATGTCTGAACACAACCGTCTAAAAGTTTTTCAGTAATAAATTCATTAAATCTGCTAACAACAATTGCATATTTACTATTAGCGGTCAGCATTCAGCACTCAGCTTTCAGTTCTTTTTTTTTCAAATCAATCACATGTCCCATTTTCTCATTTTTTGTTTTTAAGTAATCATGATTATGTTCAGTACAAATTTCAATTGGTACTCTGCCAGTAACTTGTAATCCATAACCTTCAATACCTACAATTTTTCTTGGGTTATTTGTCATTAGTTTAATTGTAGTTAATCCAAGGTCAATTAAAATCTGAGCACCTACTCCGTATTCCCGCAAATCATCTTTAAATCCAAGTTTTTCATTTGCTTCAACAGTATCATAACCTTGGTCTTGAAGCTCATAAGCCTTGATCTTATTTACAAGGCCAATTCCTCTGCCTTCTTGTTTTAAATAAACAACAACGCCTTGTCCTTCTTTTGCAATTTTTTCTAATGCCCAGGCAAGTTGTGCATTACAATCACAACGCAGACTTTGGAAGACATCACCAGTTAAGCATTCACTATGAACTCGCACTAAAACATCTTTTTTATTTTTTACATCACCACATACAATTGCAATATGTTCTTTGTTATTTAATATATCTTTATAAGCTACTATATTAAATTCCTTGTTATATCTTTTTGCAAATTCACTTGGTAATTTTGCTTGTGCTTCTCTAATTACAAATCTTTCTTTTTTTAGCCTATAAGAGATTAATTGAGCAACTGTTATAAATTTTAAATTATGTTTTCTTGCAAAACAAAAGAGTTCTGGTCTGCGAGCCATTGTTCCATCATTATTTAAAATCTCACAAATTACTCCAGCTGGCTTAAAACCTGCAAGCCGTGCCAAGTCAACAGATGCTTCAGTTTGTCCAACTCTTTTCAATACTCCACCTTTTCTAGCACGCAGTGGGAAAATATGTCCTGGACGAACAAGATCATTTGGCTTAGCATCTTCAGAAACTGCAACTTGAATTGTCTTTGCTCTATCACTAGCTGAGATTCCTGTAGTAATCCCATATTTTTTATCTGCATCAATAGTTACAGTAAATGCTGTACCAAAATTACTTTTATTATTTTGAACCATTTCATAAAGTTCCAAGGTATCTGCAATATCTTCCTGAAGAGCCAAACAAATTAATCCACGTCCTTCTTTAGTCATGAAATTTATAATTTCTGGTGTAACTTTCTTGGCTGCACAAACTAAATCTCCTTCGTTTTCCCTGTCTTCATCATCAGCTACTATTACTATCTCCCCCTTAGTAATAGCTTCAATAGCTTCTTCAACAGTATTAAAAAGATGATGTGCACTTAGTTCATTTTGCATATTACACAACTAGATCCTTTTTACTTTCTAAATAATTTATTACATAACGTCCTATTAGATCTACCTCTAAGTTTACAAGATCTCTTTTTTTTAGCAATCCAAGATTTGTATTGTCTCTAGTAAAAGGAATTAAAGTAAAAGAAAACTCGGAATTTTTTACATCAACCACTGTTAAACTAACCCCATTAACTGCTATAGATCCTTTAGGTACAATAAACCTTTTTAATCTTTCAGGAAAAGAAATCTTAGTTATTTTATTTTCTTCTGAAGCTAAGATACTACTTACTTCTCCTACATCATCAACATGGCCTAAAACTAAGTGCCCATCTAATCTGTCACTAAGCCTTAAAGAAAGTTCTAAGTTTACTTTTGACCCTATCTTTAAACTCCGAAGGTTTGTTTTTAATAAAGTTTCTTCTACTGATTGAACTTTAAAAGAAGTAAGATATTTATCTATGATTGTTTGACAGCATCCATCGATTGAAATACTATTACTAACTTTAAGATCTTGAATTAACTGCTTTGAGGATATAGTTAACTCTAAAAGCCCTTGTTTTTCTTCAAGTCCTTCTACCATTCCAATATCCTGTACTATGCCTGAAAACATACTAATGATTTTATCAGCTGAATGCTGATAGCTGTATGCTGAATGCTATTGATTACTGCTTACTAGGTATAATTCCTTTATAGATAGCATCCAAGAAGCCTTTGGAATAAGCTCCGCTGCCGCCAGTATAAAAACTACCAATTATAACTCTTTGGATTTTTTTATAATGGTTTACAAATTCACAAGCTTTTTCTTCTTGTGTTAATTCAGCTTTTGGTGGAAAAAGTTTTTTAGTATCACTAACTTCAAATCCTGGATCTGGTGGCTGAATTTTACTGTTGTCTAGTTCTGGGAATGGGATATTGGACTGGTTAAATGCATAAGAACCAAATTTATTTTTTTTTAATGTTTTTGTTTTCTTTGACATAAATTACTCTCTGACAACTAAGTGTTAAAAGCTAATATTACAAAGTTTGGTTAAAACAAGGTTAAATTAGTCAGTAACAACTAAATCTACCTTTTGGTCCCAATTATCAACAGGCAATTTGTCTACTAAACATTCCTTTGGACAAGAGCCAATCTTAAAGCTATTTTGATTTAGCTTTAAAAATTCATCATAAAAACCTCTTCCAAAACCTATCCTGTTTCTGTTTTTATCAAAGCACAACCCTGGAACAAAAATTAAATCTAAATTTATTTTTTTTTCTTTTTGATCAAAAAAAATATTGTTAATTATTTCAGGTTCAAGTATGTTAAATTTGTTTTTAATCAATTTTGTTTTTCCATGATGATATGGGACCACCTGTAGAGACGTTGCATGCAACGTCTCTACCACAGGCAAAAACCAATTTTTTGAATTATCTAAAAATAAATCCTCAAGTGATATTTCAATATCTTTAGCTAGATATGACATAACATTACAGGAAGATTTATAAATTTGTAAACTCTTTATCTTATTTTGAATTTCAATGCTTGCTCTTTTTAAAGCTATTCCCTTTCTTAGATCTTTTGCCCATTTCCTAAGTCTCTCTTTCTCAGTATTATTTGTCATTGGCTTTATAAACATTATAAAAGGTAACTAACTTCACAAAAGTTTGTTACTTCCTTTATACTAATACAGTTACACATTCAACCTAAGGAGATAATTATGACTACTGTTTCAAGCCCAGCATTAGAAAAACCAACAGCTCAAAGAAAACCTGATCCAAGCTCATACAAGTTTATTTATTCTGTAGTTTTTACTTGTTTCTTACTGTCAGGCATAAGTGGACTTATTTACGAAGTGGTTTGGACAAGGATGTTAACTTATGTTTTTGGTGGAACAACACTTGCAGTAAGTACAGTCTTAACTGCTTTTCTTGGTGGCTTAGCATTAGGTAGTTATTTAGGTGGAAAATTTATAGATCGTTTTAAAAAGCCTTTACTAGCATATGGTGTTTTAGAACTAGCAATTGGCATTTATGGCGCATGTGTACCAATAATTTTTAGCGATAGTTTCTTGACACCAATTTGGCAATCAGTTGTTCAAATGTTTGAAAGTTTTCAGTTTGTTTCTTATTTAGTTAGGTTTTTAATTTCAATAGTACTTTTAGGCATTCCAACAATATTTATGGGTGCTACATTACCAGTACTAAGCAGATATCTAACTAATGTTAGATCAGATGTAGTTTCATATAATGTAGGTGCTCTTTATACAATAAACACTATTGGGGCAGTTTTAGGTACATTTATCTCAGGTTTTATTCTTCTGCCAACAGTTGGTGTAAGTGCTACTGTCTACACTGCAGCTGTTTTAAATTTAGTTTTATCTTCTCTTGTAATATTTTTAGCTTTCTCAAATAAGAAAGTACAAGCAGATACACCAGAAGCTATAAAAGAAGAAAGTGGTGTTGACCTTGAAACATTAATTAGCAAATCCCAGGAAGATATTCCAATAAAACTTATTAAACTTTCAATGCTGGCATTTGTAGTTAGTGGCTTTGTAGCCCTTATATTTGAAGTTACATGGACAAGGACACTTACATTAGTTTTTGGTTCATCTACATATGCTTTTTCTACAATGTTAACAACTTTTTTAGTTGGCTTGGCTCTTGGAGCTGCTATTATGACCAAACTTCAGGAAAAAATTGAAAGGCCAGTATTTTGGGTAGGACTTATTTTATGTGGAATTGGAGCTAGCGGGTTTATAACTGCTTGCTTTTTTAATGAGCTGCCATGGATGTTTCTTTCACAAGCTCAAAAACTTCCTGATGATCCAGGAGCAAGCTGGTTTCTACTAACAGTTCATAGATTTATTGTTTCAAGTGCTGTAATGTTTTTACCAACATTTTTATCAGGAATGATTTTTCCTTTAGTTATAAGAATTTATTCTGCCAGGCCAGATCACGTAGGAGAGTCAGTTGGAAAGCTTTATTCATTAAACACTTTAGGTTGTATTTTAGGTTCATTTGGTTCTGGGTTTATATTCATACCTTTGTTTGGAATCTTTGGAAGCGGTATTCAAGTAACAACAAAACTAGCAATCTTAACTGCAATTGGTATGGGACTTTATTTACTTTACAACGATATTCAAAACAATGAAAATCTTAGTGAGAAACAATTAAAAATATCAACCTCATGGATTTATATTGCAATTGGTGTTTCACTTTTTGCTAATTTATTAGTTATGCCAAGATGGGATAAATCAATAATGACAACAGGAGTAGCAATTTACCACTCATTGTCTTATAAGAATCTTACTAGAGAACAATTTTTTAATATATTTAAGTTCGACAATGCAAAGGAAAAAATTAAATTTTACAAAGAAGGCTTAACAACTGTAGTTTCAATTACAGCTGATGAAAACGGAAATACAACTCTTCTTAAAAACAATGGAAAGGTAGATGCTGGTGTTCCTACTGATGGAGATGGTCCTTCTCAAGCAGATATGGTTACTCAGGTTTTATTAGGACAACTTCCTTTATTGTTACATAAAAACGAGCCTGAAAATGCTTTAGTAATAGGCCTTGGAAGTGGCTGTACGACTGGTTCTGTAGTCAGGTATCCATCTATTCAATCTGTTAAAGTATGTGAAATTGAAAAAGCAGTTATTGATGGAGATAAATACTTCGAGCCACCAATTGATAAAAGCCCTTTAGATGGAAATGGCTCGCCATTAAACAGACTAAGAAATCCACTTGCTAAAAAAGTAAAAGCAATTCATACTGACGGAAGAAATTATTTATTAACAACTAAAGAAAAGTTTGACATTATTATTTCCCAACCTGCAGATCCCTGGGTACAAGGTGCATCACAATTATTTACTAAAGACTTTTGGGAATTAGGTGCAAAACACTTAAAAGAAAATGGAATATTTTGTGAATGGATTCAGTTATATTCAATAACACCTGATTATTTAGGGGTGCTTGTAAACAGCTTTAAACAAGCACTTGGCAAATATGAAAATGGTAAAAAGGTTTCAGATGGTTTTGTTTATTTATTTAGACCAGGGCAAGCAGGAGAAATACTTTTAATTGGCTCTAATGATCCCCTTGATATTGATGTTGAAAAAATTGAAAACAGAATTAAAACAAACTTTACTGTAACAAATGATGAGGGACAAATTCTTGAAATAAAAACCCTGGATGATTTATCACGCATTTCAATACATGAAGCAGTGAACGTTGTAGCTCAGCTATTACTTGGAAATGATGAGATAACTAATTTTTGTAAATTATTAACTGACAAAGTCCCTAGACTTAAATCCTTGCCACTAGAAAAAAGAGTAAACACTGACAACAATGTAATAATTGAGTTTGAAGCTCCTAAAAAGTTACATTTATTTTATGCACCAATTGCTGAAAATTTAGCTTCAATTGGAGCTGCTACTGATGGGAATCTTGAAAAATATTTAACTAATTTTGGCAAATCTAAAAAAGAACAAGCAAGCTTTTTTGCTAGACTTGCAACAGAGCATGTAAAAAAAGCTTCAGTAACTGAACCTAATAAAGTAAAAGATGATCCTGATATAAAAGTTGCAGAATACTTTGCAAAGAGAGCATTAGAATTAAATCCTTCAGTGGAAGCACATATTGCAAATTACACAGTAAATCTAAGAAAAGGAAATAAGATTGAAGCAGAGCATTATTTTGAAGCTGCTGCACCAGCTCCTATAACCTCAGTTTATGACTGGATAGCATTAGGTCAGTTAAGAGCTACAAAAGAAGATTTAAATGGTTCAATTGCAGCATTTAGAAATGCAACTCAAATTGCTCCAGACAATGACAAAGCTTGGTCTAAGTTAGGTGAAGCAGTGTTTAACAAAGCTCAAGAAACTTCTGACAAAAGTTTTTTTGATCAAGCACTAACTTACTTTAGAAAAGCAAGAGAACTATTTGCATATAATATTGAAGCCTGGTCTGGCGAAGCTAATGTTTATTTTAGTTATGCAAGTCGTTTCCAAAAATTTGAGTATATTCCTTTAGCAGAACAAGCTTACAGAAACGCTTTTAAAGCTGACTTAAACTACTGGCCTACACGTTTAAACTATGCAAAGATCTTATATGGACAAGGACCCACTCGTTATGAAGAAGCACTAAAAGAGTTTAATCATATAATAAGCAGATTAAACCCACAAAACGGAGAAGCAAGATACCTCACAGCAAAAATTTTACAATCACAAGGTAATTTAATACCAGCATATCAGCAATACCAGGCTGCACTTCATTTAGGAATTGAAGATAAACAAGCTGAAGATACTCAAGTTCAATTACAAAATATCCAAGAAGAAGCACAAAAACAACGTGGCGGAGGACAACAACAACAAGCCCAGCAACAACAAGCTCAACAACAACAAGTCCAGCAACAACAACAGCAAGAGCAGCAAGCTGGTCAAAACGAAGAAGATGTTGCTCTTCAAAAACTTCTTAGATTAAAAGGAAACATTCAAGGTGAACCACAATCAGAACAAAATAAAATTGAAGGTGTTACAGATAAAGAAAAAAGTGAGAATTCAGAATCCGATGCCTTAAAACAAACTTTTCAACCTATACAGGAAACTCAAACAGTTATGACTGCTAAAGGCACTGCACAAATTAAAATAATTCCACCAACTGAATAAGGACATGTACAGAGCTGGAATAATTGGGTTACCAAATGTTGGTAAATCAACATTATTTAATGCACTGATAAACAACTATCATGCAGAGGTAAGTAATTATCCTTTTTGTACAATAGATCCAAATATTGGAATTGTAAACTTACCTGATGAAAGACTTACAAAACTTGCAAAAGTAGTTAAAACAAGTAAAACAATACCTGCTGGTTTTGAGTTTGTAGATATTGCAGGACTTGTAAAAGGAGCAAGTAAAGGAGAAGGACTTGGAAATCAGTTTTTAAGCCATATTCGAGAAGTTGATGCTATAGTTCATGTAGTTAGATGTTTTAGTAATGAAAATATTATTCATGTTGAAGGATCAATTAATCCTTTAAGAGATATTGAAACAATAAAAATTGAATTAGCATTAAGTGATTTCCAATCAACTACAAAAAGAATAGAAACTGTATCTAGAAAAGCAAAAGGACATGATAAAGAAAGTATTGAAGAGCTAGCTATTCTTGAACAAATTAAGAAAAATTTAAATGAAAGAAAATCTATAAGTAGAGACGCCAGGCTGGGCATCTCTACACTTTTCCTTTTATCTACTAAGCCTGTAATTTATGCTGCAAATGTCTCTGAAAAAGATTTCTATAATCAAAGCCAAAATCAATTTATAGAAGATATAAAAAATTATGCAATAGCAACAAATGCAAAGTGTGTACCAATTTGTGCAGGATTAGAAGCTGAATTAATTGCCTTAAGTGAAGAAGAGAAAAAAATATTTCTTGGTAGAGACGCGATTCATCGCGTCTCTACCGGTGTTAATGATTTAATAAAAGCTACATTTGATCTTTTAGGACTAACTACTTTTTTTACAAATAATGAAAAAGAAACAAGGGCCTGGGCAATACCAAAAAACACAAAAGCACTTCAAGCAGCTGGAATAATTCATACTGATTTTGAAAAAGGATTTATTAAAGCAGAAGTAATGAAATATAATGATCTAATAAGACTTGGCAGTAAACATGCAGTAAGAGAAGCCGGACTTGCTAGATTTGAAGGCAAAGACTACCTGGTTCAAGACAGTGATGTAATTGAGTTTAAGTTTAATGTTTAAAACGGGATTTCTTCAGGGCTAAGGTTTTTACTGTATTGCAATTAAGACGCGTTAATCAAGTTTCACAATTTTTATTCATTAATTAATTCCACAAATATTAAATTTTCAATTCCCATACTTTGCCTGATTAAAAAACAGAATCCTTTGTGGTATCGTAGTT
>JACPSL010000025.1 GCA_016193285.1 Candidatus Melainabacteria bacterium | reverse complement strand
TTTTGGTAGAAAGTTTATCTGTTCTCTGTTACCGCATATTAGTGCCATCTCGTTAACTCCTATCTTTTCTTACACCTATTAAATTTTAATCCTTGATTCTAATAAAATCTTCCTTTATGACACAGTCTGAATGACAGAAAGCGTTGGATTAATTTCCACAAACGGTATAAGTAGAGGCAGCAATAATGATGCAATAAGAGATGCAAGAGCTAATGCAGCTACTGAAGGGTTTCATAATAAAATGGAAAGGATTTCTAGGGTTGCTTATGGTTTTAGAAACTTTAGAAATTACAGATTAAGAGTATTAATGCAATGTGCTTAAGAGAATTCACTGCTAAATTTTTTCACATTATTGGTGCAGATCCCTAAATATACCTGGGTCTGGTGGACAAGATTCGAACTTTTTAGAACCTCAGAACAATATGCAAGAATGTGCAATGGTTATTTTAAGTAGAACTTGCAAAATCATTAAGTTCTAGATACAATATGTATCCAGAACTTAAACAAATTTAAGTTCTGGCAAATGTTATGAGTAAAATTGATACTTTCATACAGCAAAAAGAAGGCTATAAAGCCTTTATCCCAGAACCATTTCCTCCAAAGGATTTAATTAAATGGGATAACAATTTAATTTCTTTGCTGTCACAGGCTGATATGGCTATTGGAAAATTAAATGCTATTAATGAATTAGTTCCTGATGCGGATTTCTTCATTCTAATGTACATAAAAAAAGAGGCAGCAATTTCAAGTCAGATTGAAGGAACACAAGCTACCTTAATAGATTTAATTAAAGCTGAAGCAAAATTAGAAGATGAAAAACCTCCTTCTGATGTTGGTGAAGTTAAAAATTATGTAAAAGCAATGAATTATGGGATAAAAAGATTAAAAAGTTTGCCCCTATCACTTAGACTAATAAAAGAAATTCATAAAGAACTTCTACATGGAGTTAGAGGACATCATAAATTACCAGGAGAATTTCGAAGAAGCCAAAACTGGATTGGAGGAGCAACATTGCAAACAGCGATTTTTGTACCTCCTACAGTACCTGAAATGCAAAAAGCATTAAATGATTTAGAAAAATTTATCCATGACAAAAGTCATGGATTACCAGAGTTAATTAAAACAGGAATAATACATGCTCAATTTGAAACTATCCATCCATTTTTAGATGGCAATGGAAGGATAGGAAGGTTATTGATTACACTATATCTTATTAATGAGAATATATTAAACAAACCTTTATTATATCTTTCTGATTATTTTAATAAATATAGAACAGATTATTACAACAAGTTAAATGAATACAGAGCCAAAGATGGTGTGAGCAGCTGGTTAAAATATTTCCTTGAGGGAGTAAAAATAGTTTCAAACGAAGCAGTGGAAACAGCGCTAAAAATTTCAAGGCTTAGAGAAGAACATATGAAAAAGGTATCAACCTTTGGCAGAAACGCTAAAACAGCTTTAGCTCTTTTAAATAAGCTTTATTCTAGTCCAATTGTAGATGCTAAATTAGTTGGTAAATTTTCTGGACTGTTTTCTAGGGGAAATATCAGTTCACTTATAGAAAAGTTTACAAAAGCTGAAATATTACATGAGATAACTGGTCGAAGTCGTTACCAAAGATTTATTTATCGCGATTATCTCAAGCTATTTTCACGAGAAAAGTTGTAAAAGGACAACCCTTGACTACTTTGCCAGTTCTTAAACTTGCTATTATTCCTGGAGTTTTAAAAGTAGTTCATTAAACTTACTAGTACTAATCTTTCTGTCAAAATATTTAATTGCAGTTTCCCTGCCATTTTGTCCCATTTCACATAATCTTTCTTTATGTCTTTGCGACCATTCAATTGCACAAGTCATAGCATTTACATCTTCTGGTGGAACAACAATTCCACAATTATATTCTTTTGCAATTTTACTAATTTCTGATTCATCATCTACCCATGCTATAAATGGCTTACCACAAGAAATAATTCCATAGATTTTACTTGGAACAATAACTCCTGTTAAACCTTTAAGACATGGAATTAAATGAATGTCAGGTGCACTTAAAGAATATTTAAGCTCTTCTCCAGACTGATATGATAGAAAAATTACATTATTAAGTTTAAGATTGCTTACTTTTCTTTGGAGACTTGCTTTATTAACACCATCACCAATAAAAATAAACTTAATTTCATTTTTATCCTTTAAAAAAACAGCCACATCAATTACTTTTTCTAAAGCTTGTGTTAAACCAATGTTTCCTGAGTACATAACTGTAAAGAAATTCTGTAAATTATATTTAAGTCTAAAAGGATTATTTTCAGGCAAAACAGGATAAAGATTTTTAGTATCTGCCCAGTCATGCATTACAGCAATTTTTTCTTCATCTATACCTTTCTTTATAAGAATTTTTTTCATATCTTCTCCAAGAGAAACGATTTTGTTTGCACTTTTAAAAGACAACAAGTTTACTTTTTCAAGCAAAAAATTCAAGAAAGGATCTTTTAACTTACCAGTTATTATCCCTATTTCTGGATAGATGTCCTTACAAGAATAAACAAACTTTGCTTTATATAACTTAGAAAAAAATATACCTAATAAACCTAATAGCGGGGGATCTGTTGTAGCAACAATAATATCTGGTCTTTTTTTTACTAATAGTCCTCCTAAAAAAGCAAGAATAAAATAAGTAGCAAGATTTATAAGACGAAAAAGCAATATATTTTTGGGAAGTTTAGTCCCATATCCTCTAATAACTTCAATTGATTTATAATTCTCTTTTTTTAAATAAAACCTAATTAAAGGAGCATCTAAATGACTTAATGAACTAGTTACAACTGTAACGTGGTTACCATAACTAACTAAGTCTTCACAAAGTTCTAGTAAAAATTGACCAGTAGCATCAGTATTAGAACTAAAAGTACGATTAAAAAATAAGATGTTCATAGCAGTTAGCGCGTAGTTAATATAGCTTCTAGATTGCTTGCTACTTTATTTTTATTTCTTGTAGAAAAATACCAGTCAATAGTCTTTTTCAATCCTTCTTGTAACATTATCTTTGGTTGCCAGCTTAAAATCTTTTTTGCTAATGAATTATCAGCTACACGATTTAATGGCCCTGTTGGCATATCTGGTTTAAATTTTATTTTTGGCTTATGCTTAGTATATTCAAGAATAATATTTACTGCATCTATAACTCGGTTTCTTTCCATAGTGCCTAAATTTATAGCTGTACCATCATTTATTTTTTCACAAGCTAAAATCGTACCACTTACAATATCATCTATATATGTCCAGTTGCGGATTTGATTACCATCACCCCAAACCTCAAATGGATCCTGCTTAATAAATGCTCTAGCAATCATTGCAAGAAGTGCATGATTCTCTACACCACGTTGGCCGTACACTGTAAAATACCGACAAGAAGCAGCTTTTAAGCCATATTCTTTATAATATGCTTTTAAAGTTAATTCACCCATTAGTTTTGCCCAGCCGTACATATTGTCAGCATCATAAGGAGGACCAACTTTATCCTCAGTTAAATAAATTTCTTTTGTAACATCAGACTGAATATAATTTGGATAAACACAACCACTAGAAGCATAAATAACTTTATGGACTTTTTCTTTAACAGCCTCATAAAAAACAAGGCCATCAAGAAATAAATTTGAAGCTGGACCAGCTTGATGTAAGTCTACATAACCTCTACCCCCATGATCTGCTGCCAAATGGAAAACAATATCCATATCTTTAAAGGACTTTTTTAAAATATCTTGCTCTCTTAGATCACCATTTATAAATTCAACTTTTTTATTTGTAATATGTTCTTGAATATTTTCTAGCTTTCCACTTGACAGGTCATCAACAACACGTACTGATGCACCTCTTGTAATTAAGGCATCAACTAAATTAGAGCCAATAAAGGAAGCACCTCCTGTAACTAAAACACTTTGTTTTTTCCAATCAATATTATTCATTACTAGATATTAAAAAATTTTCTAATACTAAAACATCCATTTTTGTAGCTAAAAAACATCTTAAAGCTTCATTAGGTGAATTGACAATAGGTTCATTATCATTAAACGAGGTATTCAAAAGAATTGGGATTCCTGTTAATTCATCAAATCCTTTAATAAGCTTGTAATACCTTGGATTCAAATTATAAGAAACTGTTTGTAGTCTTCCTGTTCCATCAATGTGACAAACTGCTGGTATTAAATCTTGTTTGGTTTTTTTTATGTAATATACCTTCTCCATAAATGGTACCGGCTCATAGTAGTCAAACCACTCTCTTGCTTTTTCTTCAATTATTGACGCAGCAAAAGGTCGAAACCACTCTCTTCTTTTTATTCTTTCATTTAATATTTCTTTCATTTCTTTTTTTCTTGGATCAACAAGTATACTTCTATTGCCTAATGCTCGTGGTCCCCATTCAGTTTTTCCTTGAAACCAGCCAACTATCATTCCACTTGCAATATGCTTAGCAACTTTATTACATAAAACATCTTCACTAGCTATAAACTTAACTATAAAACCTGATTTATTTAGCTCACTGCGTACTTTTTCAATCTCAAACTCAATTTCTTCTTCACTAAAAGATGGGCCAAAGTATGAATGTTTCATTTCAAATCTTTTTAGGGTATTACCTCTTTTATTCCAAGCTACCATCCCTGCACCAATAGCAGTACCAGCATCATAAGATGCTGGCGGAATATATACTTTCTTAAAAGGAGTTCTTTTATAAATTTTTCCATTTGCAAGAGAGTTTTGGAGACAACCTCCAGCTAAAACAACTGTATCCACTTTAGTTTTTTTATAAGTATCATTAAGCAAATGAAAAAATGCTTCTTCATACATAGCTTGAAGTGAAGCTGCAATATCTTCTTTTCTTGCTTCACCAAAAGTTTTAATTAACTTATCTGAAAATAATTTCCCAATTACTGGTTTTTCATTATTCCAAAACATTTCTACACCTTCTTTATCATGAGTAAAAAAAGAAGTATCTAGCTTAAAAAGTCCGTTACTTTGTAATTTAACGATTTCTCTCATTTCATTTAAATAAACAGGTTCACCATATGCTGATAATCCCATTACTTTATACTCATCTCCATATTCCCAAAAGCCAAGATATTGAGTCAGTGCACTATAAAATATTCCAAGCGAGTGCGGATATTCTACAAAGTCAAATATTTTAATTTTATTACTAGTAGCTAATCCTCTCATAGTACTTACAAAATCACCAAATCCATCAACAGACAAACAAGCAGCTTCTTCAAATGGAGATACATAAAAAGCACTAGCAATGTGTGCTATATGATGTTCAATATTTTGAATTTTTGCTTTTATTAAAGACTCATGAATATTTAATCCTTTAGCTATTTCACTTTTAATATTACTTAGATGGATTATATTTTCAAACCTTGATCTTATAAACTTATGCATTGATAAATTAGTTAAAGTACGAAAAACTTTTTTGTGTATATGAGCAAGTGGATTTCTAGAAATTGCAATGTAGTCAACATCTTGAATAGTAAGATTTGCATTTGCTAAACACCATGAAATTGATTGTATTGGTAGGCCAGCCCAGTGTTTTATTCGTTTAAATCTTTCTTCTTCTATTGCATTAACTATCTTTCCATCAATTAAAAGACAAGCTGATGAATCACTGTGATATGCATTTACTCCTAAAATAATCACGAACGTTGCCTAGATGATACTTCAAATTGTTTTTTATCCTCCAATTTTTTAACAAGCATCTCTATTAGTCTTACAGTTTCTCTAGCATCTCTAATGTCAACAAGAAAAGGTTTATTATTTATTACACACTCAACAAATTCTTTAATAGCGATTTCATGTGCATCTAAATTTCTGAAAAATAAATATTTTAAACAGTTACTTAAAATTAATTTAAAGCTTTGAAAAATATCTTTTAACACTGACAATCCTAATGGAAATACACTTAGAGTCTTTCTATCATATTTAAAAACTGATTTGGTTTGAAGATCAATTTTTAATATGCCTTTTGTACCAAATAAACTAACATCTGCAGCCCACTGGTTGCTGCCAAATATTTGAGTTATAGAACATATTCCATTTTCAGCATTTAATATTATTCTAAAATCTTCTGAACTAGACCAAGGATATTGGCTAAAAATTTTCTTACTAGAAATATTTACATCATATATATGCTCAAGAAAAGCATTTGCTAAGTACACACTATGAGGACTTGTTTCATTAAAGATTCCACCAGATAATTTATGAGCCCAATGATCCTTTACTGAAACCATACAATTTCTTGGAGTAGAAAGAAAGATTTCCATTCCAAGGAATGTACCAATTTCACCTTCATTTAAAAGTTTCTGTGCAGCTTTAATAGCAGGATTAAATAGTTGGTTATGAATTACACCCAACTTCCTTTTACATCTTAAAGATGTTTCTATCATTAGATCACAATCTTTTACTGTTAAGGCAACTGGTTTTTCAACAATAACATTACTTCCTCCTTCTAATGATTGAACTACAAGTTGTGCATGTGTTTGTGGTGATGTACAAATATCAACAATGTCAGGTGCTTCCTTGGAAATCATTTCTTGTAGATTTGTATAATAACTTTTTATTTTAAATTTACTAGCTGTTCTCCTTGCTGATTCTTCATCTAAGTCACAAACAGCAACTAACTCTACTAAGCCTTTTAATTTTAAAAATGCACCTATGTGCTTTTTATTAGCTATAGATCCACAACCAACAATTACAGCCTTTAACATTTACTATTTTATATTCCCTCTAATGTAGATTATCTAACTAAAATATTTCTTATACCAAACATCAAACATAATTATACTAAAGAGTTTCATAGAGTTATCATCTTTTTTACACTTGTGTTCTCTTCTTAAAGCTTGCACATAATCCCAGTTTATGATCCCTTGTTTATCCAGGTAGCTTTTTGAAAGTATTTTTTCAAAATAAAAATCAAAATATTTTTCAATCCAAATATATATTGGAGCAGAAAAACCTTTCTTTGGCATTTTTTTTATTGAAGAAGGTAACAAGTCTGAAAAAGTATCTTTTAAAATAATTTTTGAATTTAAACTACTAACTTTATATTTTCCTGGAATTGCAAGACTTAATTCAACAATTCTATGATCTAAAAATGGAACCCTGCTTTCAAGCCCAAAAGCCATTGTAGTTTTATCAGTATACTCAAGCAAGTTATCCACAAGAAACATATTTAAATCAAGATATTCAATAGAATTTATTACATTTAAATCTTTAGAATGATTTAAATAGTTATTTATTAAACTTATTGAGGGTTTAATTATCTTATTTTGGGAAAAAGATGGAAGGAACAGCTTGCTTTTTTCTAAATCACTAAAATAATAAGACCACATCATATACTGCTTGGAAAAAGATGAGCCAAAGCTAGAAAACAATAATTTCATTCTTCTAAGTAAGGGACTAAATTTTTCTCGTGGAATCAAATCACACATCTTTAAAGCAACATTAGTAAATAAATCAGGAAAAGAATTTATTAATTTTGCAAATCTTAAAACTTTGTATCTTGAATACCCGCCAAACAATTCATCTCCACCAACACCAGTTAATGTAACTGTTACATGCTCCTTAGTTAATTTTGATATTAAATATGAAAGATAAAAAGTAGGATTTCCAAAAGGTTGATCAAAACAAGAAATAAGTTCAGTGATTTCTTCAGACTTAGTAGACTCAACAGGAAGTTCTAAATGTTCTGAGTTAAAAAATTCACTTACATACTTAGCTCTTTTACTTTCATCATATTGAACTAATTCTTCCTGAGGAAAAGTAACAGTAAATGTTTTAAGTTTTTTTAAAGAATGTTTTGTAGCTAAGGCTGCTAATATGGTTGAGTCAATCCCCCCACTTAAAAATACACCTAGTGGAACATCGCTTACAAGCTGCATTTTAACTGAATCTTCTAAATAAAACCTAAGTCTTTCTTTTAGTTCAAAATAACTATAATTATTTTTTATTTCACTAAATGGCTCCCAATATTTTTGAATATTTAATTCATTTTTTACTAAATTAAAAGTAAGATAATGTGCTGGAGGAAGTTGTTTAATATTTTTAAATGCAGTAGCTGGATTTGGCACAAATGAAAATGAAAAATAATTATAAACAGACTGCCAGTTTATTTCTTTTGGGATAAGATTTGTAGCAAGAATTGCTTTAATTTCTGAAGCAAAGACTAGGTTTCCATTGTAATTTGCATAGTATAAAGGTTTTATTCCAAGCCTATCACGCGCAATAAAAATTTGATTTTTCCTGCTATCATAAACTGCAAATGCAAACATTCCATTTAAATCATTTACACAACTTTCTCCTTTTGTTTCATAAAGCTTAAGTATTACTTCAGTATCAGATTTTGATTTAAACTTACAACCAATATCTTGCAAGTTCCTGCGAAGTTCTAGAAAATTATAAACTTCCCCATTATATGTAATCCAGATACTCTTATCTTCATTAGACATGGGCTGTCTAGCATTTAAGCTTAAATCAATTACTGAAAGTCTTCTGTGTCCTAAAAAAACTTTTTTGTCTAAAACTACTGTTCCTCTATCATCCGGACCTCTATGTTGTAAGAGATCAGTAATTTCATTAAAATCACTTTCTATAGTAGACGAACCTATAATCCCTACAATTCCACACATATTTTTACCTCTTTATTTTTTGCTCATAAATCTTGGCATCTACTAAAAACTGATACCAAAACCCTTGCAATGTATGGAATATAATCCCTTCTTTTCCATCCAAAAAACCAAGTTTAATAAAATATCTATAAAAAAAATAAATAAAAGGCTTAACAAGAAGTGGCATATGCATATAAATACTTCTAAAGAATCTCCTTCTTTCCATTGGATTTCCAAATAAGTTTTGCTTTACACCTGTTTTGCTATTTACTTGATCTTCACCTAATAATTGATCAATAGCATCATCTGTTGACCATCTGTTATGCCTAAAAGTAAAACTAGCTAAATCATCTGAAACAATATCTTCAATATCACCTTTGATTTTTTTTACTTTTCCTTTAACATACAGATGTTGATTATATCTGTGTTCTTCACAAGACCCATGACTTAATTTAAATAAAATTGGCTGATAGACAGGATAATGCCCTCCATGCTTTATCCACTTTCCCATAAATATTGTTTTTCTGGAAATTAAAAAACCATCCCAATTATTAACTTCATTACTTGCAAATAATTTAGCAACTTCTTTTTTTAATTCATTTGTACATCTATGATCCGCATCTAGATTCAGCACCCATCTTGTTTTAATTGGTAAATTTTTTAGCGCCCAGTTTCTTTGTTTTCCATAGTTTTTAAATTCATGTTGAAAAATATTATTTGTATATTTCTTTACAATCCCTAATGTTTTATCAGTTGAAAATGAATCAACAACAAATATCTCTTCTACAAAATCTTTTACACTTTTTAAACAAGCCTCAATATTTTTTTCTTCATTAAAGGTTAAAACAATTACTGATATTGGAAGTTTCATCTTTTCATAATATCCTCATATGCATTTATCATCATTTTAGAAACCATTTCAATATCATACTTATCTTTCAATAATTTTTTACCATTTGTTGAAAGCACAGTACATAAAGCATTATCACTTAATAGTTTTTTTATACCACTAGCAACACTATTAGCATTAGTTGTAACAACATAGCCGGCATTTGCATCTTGAATATCTTTATAAATTCCTACTTTGTTAGATACAATTACCGGCGTTCCACATGCCATTGCTTCAATAACACTCATGCCAAAATTTTCAGAATAAGAAGAAAGAATAAATAAATTAGCATCAACAAAAGCAGCTAGCTTTTCTTTACCTCTAATTAAACCTGTAAATAAAACTTTTTTACTTAATCCATAATTATTTAATTTTGCTTTTATAAACTTTTCATATCCTCCATTATCAGGACCAGCAATTACTAAGGACAAATCATTGTCAAAATTTATTAAATCTTTAAATGCATCAACTAAAATATCTAATCCTTTCTTTTTATGAATCCTGCCTAGAAACAAAATATATCTTTTATCTTTTAAAACCGGATACTTACTTTTAAAAGTACCTGCTGGTGGTAATGTCTTGTATTGATCTAAATCAAGACCATTGGGTATTACCAAGGATTTATTATTGATCCTAAATAAGCTTGAAATGTTATCCCTTTCATCTTCTGATGTGTAATGAACAGCACTAGCAAATTTTAAATAATGTTTAGCAATAAGATAATAATAAAGTTTTTTTATTCTTTTAGATTTTATATTTATTGCTTCTTCATATAAAACACCTCTGGGTGAAATAATATATGGTTTTTTATACAAGAGACTAGAAACACTTCCTGCTAAAACCGGGAAATTCCAAAATGCTGTAATATGAACAAGATCATATTTTTTTACTTCATTAAGTACAGAAAAAAATAATTGTGGCGAGAAATTATAGTGCTTATAAAAATAATATGGAAAACATTTAATGTTTACTCCATCAAGATTACAACGGTAGCTAGTTTTATCTGTAGTAATAACATCAAGAGTTATGCCAGCTCTTACAAGAGTCTTATTTAATAAATGAACTGATTCAACTACTCCGCCATGCTGAAAGGCGGGAAAATAAGAAGGAGATATGTGAAGAACTTTCATATTAAGGCTTTTTTATCACTAGCTATATTTTTCTTGTCTAACCTTGGTAAAAGAAATAAAAATCCTACTGTAAACCAATAAAATAAATGTGCTGTTTGATCAAATACAAGTCTATGGATATTAATAAAAAAAGGAAATAAATAAAGAGTACAAGCAAGAGCAAAGTGTTTTATATCTTCATCCTGTAGTTTTAAATATAATTCCCAAAAATACTTAACCATTAAAAATCTTATTAAATAAACCATAATAAAACCAAAAAGACCTATCTCAAGTAGAATTCTAAGAGGTTCTTCTTCAACATTCATTGCTACTCCTAAATCTCTCTTTGCAACCTTTAAAGTTTTAAGAAGGCTAAAAGAGCCTTGGTAAGTACCACCAATACCAAATCCATAAACCCCACTTTCTTTTAAATAATCTAAGGGGATTGTATAAATATCAGTAACTCTTCTAACAATTTCATCTGACTCATCAAACCTAGATATAAAAGCATTAATTGCATGACTTCCCAGAGGCGAAGTAGCAATTAAGAAAAATATACCACCAGCTATAATAAACCTAAATAAATATCTTTTTAAATTATCAGCATTTAAAGCTCCGGAAATAGCTAGGTATAAGACACCAGAAAATATACTTATAAACATTCCACTTCTTGAGCCTGTCATAAAAAGATTTAAAATTGACAAAGCAAGCAGCAAATAATATATAATCATCTGACTATTTGGTATGTTCTTTAAACTTATAAAATAAATTAAAACTAAACTTAAAATATGTAGGTAAGTCGCATAACCAGAAATAAAAGGAAAAGTAGAAGAAATTCTAGGAAAATTACCCATAGGGACTACATCAGATTCAGCTACATATTTATTAATAGGACTTTCAAGTGGGCTGAAAAATTGAATCACTCCTAAGATTAGTATAGGAAATGAAAAATATACAAAAATCCTAAGTACTTTAAATAATTCTTCTTTTGTATTAAAAATATAAGGAATTATAAAAATTAAAGGGATATAAAAAAAATGGAGTACAACTCCAAGTAGTCCAATGAATATGCTTGGAGAACGGGGGTTAATTGAACAAGCCACCCCCCATATAAAAAAAAATAAAAGAAAAATATTCATAGGATGCTTAAAAATAATCAAGGAACGAGTTCTTAATTGCTCATTAAAATATCCAGCATAAATTCCTATTAAAATTATATGATTAAAAAAGAAAACAACATCAGCTAATTCTGGAAGAACCCATTTTCTTACTGCACCTGAAAATAAAACCCAAATTATAAGAAACAATGTTGCTTTACGCCAGTTTAAAAATGACAACACCAGGATTAATAAAATAATTACTGGCGTAAAATATTCTGAAGAGATGCCATAAATGCTCATTAAACTAAACATATATGCTAAAAGAAGAACAACTACTAAAAAACCAATTTTTACAAAAACATTTTTTTCCCTAATTGCAATCTTTAAGTTTTTCATTGTGTAATCTCAAATCTTTTAAAGACTTTAATATACTCACTAGCTATATTATTCCATGTTAACTTCTTCATGTAAGTATCTTTAGCACCATTTGATATTTTAATTCTTAAGTCTTTATCATAAATTACTTTCACGAGTGCATCTGCAACATCTCTTATAGTAAGAGACTTTGCAAAATAAATATTTTCCTCTTCTATAAAAAAATCATCAGTTAATAGTCCTTTAGTACCTATAACTGGTAATCCACTGGCAAATGCAGCAGCAACAGAACTACTTTTGATACCTGTACCACCTCTATCATCTGTACTTAAAGAAACAAAAATATCTGAAATACTTAGATATTTATAAACCTCTTCAGGCGTTAGGTACCCGGTAAAATAAACAGATGAGTTTAAATTTAAGTTGTTTATTAAACCTTCTAAAATATTTTCTTGATGTTTATCAACTTTACCTATAAAAATAAGCTTAATAAAAAGTGATTGATTTTCTTCTGAGACTTTTTTAATAGCCATTAGTAAAACATCATACTTTCTATAAGATGCAATTGTCCCAAAAGTAGAGACTACTATTTCACTTTTTAAAGAAAGCTTTTTTCTTAATTCTTTTTTTTTACTCTCAGAAACTAAAACAGGAAAGACAATACTTCCTGCTGGTATCTTAATGATTTTTTTCTTAAAAGGAAAAAGAAGTCTTTTAGAATATTCAATGGTAACAATGATCTTTATTGATGCTAATGCCAGGATAAATGCAATAAGGCGCTGTAAAATTGAAATGAAAAAACTCTTAGGATTATAATCCAGTTTAATTGCTATCTCATGATAGGTTGTAATTAAATTAATTCTCTTTAAAATAATTAAAGTAGAAAAAAGAATAATCCATAGAGGAATACCAAAATTGTTATAGCCATACGGCACATACTGAAAGCTGACAATATCAGGATTAAACTCTTTAATAACAGAAAAGATCTTTGGTAAGTTAAAAATATTCCATTTATTAATTAATGGCAGCACTTTACAAAAATCACATACTTTTACACCTTTATTGTCCGAAGTAAGAACAAAAACTTTTATATCCTTACTTGCAAAAGCTTTACTTAAATAAAAAGTATAGTCTGAGACACCTCCAAACATAGAAGGAAATTCTGAAGATATAACTAATAGCTTCATTTGTGATTTCATTTTTTTAATATCTTTTTATAACTTTCAATCATCTTATCTCCATAATTATTCCAGGTAAAAGATTGATGTACCTTTTTTAAAGCAGATGCTCCCATCTTTTTACAAACCTCTTTATTTTCATAGAGGTATAAAAGCTTTTCTTGAATTGTTTCTATATCTCTTATTGGTATGATAAAACCGTCTATACTGTCATTAACAATATCTAGTGCGCCTGTATTAGTAGAACAAATTATAGGCAAACCACATGCCATTGCTTGAAGAATAGTTAATGCTAAACCTTCTTCAAGAGAAGGTAAAACAAACACCGAAGATTTTGAAAAGTACTTATAAAGTTCTTTTTGAGGTAATCTTCCAATATACTTAAAACCATCTTTATATAAGTTTAAAAAAGGTTTAACTTCAGGAGTTAAAGTGCCTGCAAGCACAAGTTCTGAATTTTTTAATTTTAAACTTGAAAATGCTTCAAGAAGATAGTGAACACCTTTTCTAATGCTTAGGTTACCGACAAAAATTACACGAAAAATATCATCATCTTTTTGTATTGGTTTAAAAACTGATAAATCTACTCCGTAAGGTATTTGAATTATCTTACTTGGATTAATACCCCGTTCAATATATGTTTGTTTTGCAAAGCTCGAAGGTACAGAAATATAATCTGCTTCTTCATATTCTACTAATTCTTTTTCAACTATTCGTTCATCCACTGGTTTAGTCTTTATGCCATACTTTTCATATTCTTCTTCTAAGATTTTTTTTTGAAAAAGAATATGTGAAGAACCTCTTTCTACAACAGTTACAGCACCATGACTTTTTCCCACTTTAAGAGTACTTAATGCTGTATCAGCCCAAGCAACCATAATGTCACAGTTATCAATTTGTTTTTTAGCCCATAACTCAAATAAACAAGCTGCATAATAATTCCAGTTATCCAACTGCCCAATATAAGGAAGTCTGCCAAGCCCACTACCAACTAAGGCTGGGAGAACATTTGCCACAACTTTTGAAGGATCTATATTTTCCAGATCATTTCTAAGTCTTAGATAACTATTTTGTTTCTTACTGTAATAAGTCGTTATTAATTTATGTAAGTATCCATGCTTATCTAGCTCTTCTGCTAAATAAAAAGCATGAAACTTCCCTATACAAGCAATTGTTACTTTCATTTTGATATAGATAAAATAATTTTCATAAAGTTTTTTCTATAAATTAAGAGATAAATAATCAAAACTGTAAATACTGAAACTAAAACTAATAGCTCTCTTCTGCTAGATATATAAAACATAAAATAATTACGTACAAAAAAAGTAATAATAGATATAAAAAATGCTAAAACAAAATATGGAGCTGCACCTAGTAAGCCTGTAAGAACTCTATGACCTGATTTAGAAACTAAATATAAAGCAACTAAATGTGAACTACCTAAAATAAAAAGTACTGATGTAGCAACACCAATGATTCCAAAATTAGCACCAATAAAAATTCCTAAAACACTAAAAAACAATGTTACAATTCCAAGCTTAAAGCTTAAGTTAAATTTCCCAGATGCAGAAAAAGGATCTATCCATATGCAACGTACCATTCCATAAACAACAAGTATCTGAAAAGGCATTACTGCATCATTCCATTTTTCACCAAAAAGTAATGGAAAAATATCAGGAGCTATTACAAACATAGTACAAGCAATTGGTGTAATGCTGCCAACAAACAATTTACTAAGCCCATAAAAAGAATCCCAAAATTCTTTAGTATCAAACTTTAATTTTCCTAATTCTGGGAAAGCAACATTGCCAAGAGGATTTGCAATCATTGTTACTGCAAGCAAAGCATAATTATAAGCAATTGTATATAAACCAAGATTACTCATGCCAAGAAGTTTTCCTATGATTAAATTACCCATATTAAAAACTAAGTACCATGTAATAGCTTGTCCAAGAAAACCTTTACTAAATGGGAGAAGTTCTTCTAAGCACTTTTTAGAAACTAATCTTTTAGGATACCATTTAGAAACCAAACAAATTAAAATTGCATTTAATATGTTTCCTGTTAAATTAGATAAAACTAAAGCCCATACTCCATAATTATTAATAGCAAAATATATAGCCACTAAAAATGATGTAATGCTAACAATAACTTCAATAATTGAAATAGATTTAAATTTTAAATTTCTTCTTAACAGGTTCTTTTGAATATTTACATTGGTTTGAAACCAAAGAGCTAAGGCTAAAACTATAAGAACTGGTATAAGATCAGCTCTACTATAAAATCTGCTAATAACTGGTGATAAAAATACAATGGCTAAAACAAAAAACGTACTAATAATTAAATTAAGCCAAAAAGCAGTACTAATAAATTCTTCATCTTTTTCTTTTCTTTCTTCTGTATCATCTTTTCTGTAAATTAAAGAAGTCCCTGCTCCAACATCACTAAAAAGTTCAGTCAAACCAATAACAATTATTGATAATCCAAATAAACCAAAATCATCTGGAATTAAGAACCTAACTAAAATAATTCCTTTAATTAAATTAATAACTCTTACAAAGAAAGAGCTATTAAACATCCACAATGTATTCTTAATAACTCTTCTAAGTAGGTTCGTTTGTAAGTTTGTACTGTTTATGCTTGACACTAAATTTATACCTATTTTTTAATCAAAGTAAATATTATGAAAGTATAGTTAAGTCCTAGCCAATTAATAGGTTTTTGTTCACATTCCATTTCAATTTTACTAGTCAAATGCAAGTTATAGTTACTTGCAATATTGAACATGTTTAATATCTCACTTCTAGTAAAAATATGAACAGGAACTCCAAATGCAACCTTGTCTTTAGTATCAATTAAAGTTGGATAGTAATCAGTAGAAGTAATTATTATTCCACCAGGCTTAAGTATGCGAGACATCTCTTTAAAGTATAAATTTATATCTATGCCGTGTTCTATAACACTTTGACAAACGATGGCGTCAAAACTGTTACTTTGAAAGTTGGTATTTTTTATATCACCATGCTTATAAATTATTGGACCTCTTTTTATAAGTTTTTTAAATTCTAAATTAATCCCAAAAAGGTTTTTATATCCATAAAGAGACAACCAAGGTAAAACCATAGAATCCAAAACACTTCCTGCATCAAGAATAAAACTAGCTTGATTAGTTCTATTTAATATACAGCTAAGAGCAATAAGACCATCCCAGTTTTTCTCAAAAGTAGAAGCAGTAGAAGAGTAAGGAGGAAGTCCTAACTCTTTAACTTTTTGAAATGCTAACTCACATTCGTTAAAACTTTTAAGGACAGAGTTTTCATTGTAAATATCAGGTTTCTTAAGGCGCTGAATCTTAGGAATTTTTTTTATCTTAGAAATAGACTGAACAAGATAAGCTAGAACTCTGTAATAAAGATGTATAAAATAATCAATCCATGGACTTTTATAAATATTTTTAGAATCAATAATATGAGTCGGTAAGGATTTGTGAAAAAAATAAAACCATCTTCCAGTCAATTTCCAGTTATTTTTTATTTCTTGCTCTTTATTATTACTTAACTTTATATTAGTAGCAGTTGATTTATGATTTTGATGTATAGCCATTGTAATGTTTGTTGCATTTATAAGAATTGCTCCTTTTTTACGAGCATTCCAACCAAGCCAGTCATCCCAATAATTTTTTCCTATGGCAAAAGGTGGAATGTTTTGATAAAAGCCCTTAAAAAAAATAAAGTAATCATACCCGCCAATCTGAAGCTTTCCATTTTTTCTTACATATTCTTCTAGAGTTTGTTCCCAGTTTACATCTTTAAAGTTTAATTCTTCTTTAATATCTGCATCCCATCTCCTTGCAACAATTACTTTTTTCCTGGTTAAAGTTTGAACTCTTTTAATCATTTTCATAAAATCACTCATTAAAATAATGTCTGCATTTATATAACAAAGTAAATCATTCTTTGAAATTTGTTGTGCGTTATTAAATAAATTATTCAAGAGCGGTGTTCCATATTCATTACATACAATATCTGGTATATGTTTTAAATCCATTTCTAGACAAATATCATTTACTCCTTTATCATTACCAAAAATAACAATTTCTGGCCTTGGCTGTAATAAGGTCCAACTCTTAATTGCATTACGCTGTATAACTCCAATATGTCCTTCAAAAGGTTTACAGGTAGTAAAGATAGTAATCATTTACCTATTCCTAAAGGGATATAGTTAATTTCTTGTAAGGTTTTAAAATTTTTTAAAACTCGCCAGCAGTCTATTACTACCCGAGATTTGTTTTTATGTGACCAGGTACTCTTTGGTATAGCATTTAAGTTTTTATCTGGAGTCGTTATAACTACTACATCTGATTTTTTAATACATTCAGAATAAGATTTAGCAAAATTTTTTTTACTTAAAAGAGCATATTTTAAATTTTCAAAACCAACTCTATCATAAACAATAGTTTTCTTTTTTAAAGCTTTTAACATTTTAAAAAGCAAAAAGCCAAAAGCTTTTTCAACAACATTTGTATTAAGTTTATAAGTCAAACCTATAATGCCAATAGTACCTGACTCAGGAAGAAATTTTTCTATAACATCTTTTAAATATTTGACTTGCCAGAGGTTAAACTTATCAGTAGTTTCTGCAATATGAACAGGAGCTCTTATTTTTTTTGCAAATGTTGTTAAAGCAATATTATCTCTTGGAAAACATGGACCACCATAGCTAATAGCACCTTTTAAATAATTACCCCCAATACGGCTATCATAGCCTAATGCGTTTGTAATTATATCTACATTTGCATCTTTTAATTTTTCACAAATTCTTGCAAGCATATTAGCAAAGCTGATTTTAGTTGTAATGTAAGTATTTAATGCAAGCTTTGTTAATTCTGCATTTATAAAATTCATCCTTACAACTTTAGGCTTATTATTACAAACTTGGTTATAAATAGATTCAATTTTTTTACCAGCTTTAGGATCAGATTCACCAATTAAAATAAAATCAGGATTTAAAAAATCGTTAATAACACTTCCAAGTGCAATAAACTCAGGATTGTAACATAACCCAAAATCCTTAGTTACTATTTTCTTGCTTATATTTTCTAAGCAGGGTTTCACTAATGAGCTCATTGTCCCGGGCATAATAGTGCTGGTGACACATACAATATGATAAGATTTTTTTTCTTTTAATCCTACAGCAATTTTCTTACATGTATCTAAAACATACTTATTTGAAAAATTACCACTGCTTTCACTTGGAGTAGCTACTATAACAAATGTTACATCTGTCTCTTTGACTGCTTTTATTCCATCTCGTGTAACTATAAGATTTTTTCCATATTTATTTAGTAATTTTTGAACACCAGGCTCATAAACAGGTGATTTTAGTTTTTTTAAATTAGTTACCTTACTTTTGTCTAGATCTACTCCAATAACCTTAAAACCTTTTGATATAAAACTTGCAACAAAAGGTACTCCAAGCTTACCAAGACCAAATATCGATATTTTTAGCTTTTTATTTTTCATTTGGAACTGCAGTAACACACAAATGCCAACCCAATTTTTTTTCTAAAAACTTAAATAACCAATCAGGTAAAATCCTAAAATACCAAACTTTAGTATATTTATAGTTCACATAATCAGAGATGTTATAAGGAAAAATATGTTCTATTTTTATATCAACTACCTTAAAATTAAAGCTTTCTAACATTTTCTTTATTTCACCTTTTGTATAAGTATAGGTAACAGGACAATCTTCCTGAGCTTCAGAGTGACTTGCAATTAACTTTTTAAAATTAAAGTTAATTCCTTTCCCATATTTTAAAAATATCCACAATGCTTTCCATGAAAACCGGTTATAAACCATAATTTTTATAATGCTTTTACTGTGAACAAAGCTTTTTATTTCTTTTATTACATTTTCTGGGTGTGGGGTATGATGTATTACTCCAAATGAGTAAACTAAATCAAACTTCTCATTTGGTAAAAAACTACTTAGCTTTTCAGCATCACCCGAGTAAAATTGAATTTTATTTTCCAAACCATAGGTCTTAGCACGCATCTTTGCTATATCAATAGATTTACTAGAAAGTTCAACAACAGTTACCCTTGCACCATTACGTGCAAAGCTAACAGTATCAGTGCCAATTCCACAGCCAATTTCAAGGACCTTTTTTCCTCTCCATCTTTCAAATTCAGCAAATTTAAGTATGTGTGGTTCAACAAAATATTTCCTAAATTCAACTTCATCAAAATATTTTTTTGTTCCGATTTCTTCTTTTGAATGGTGAATATTGCAGGGACTTTCATCCCAAAAATCTTTTACTTGTTCTATTTGTACTTTACTAAAATCTTTCATTAATAAATCCCATGCAACTTAAAATCCCTTTTACTCCTTCTTCATAAGACCAGTTTTTAATAATGTTATAAGACTCTTGTCCAAATTTTTCTCTAAGATCACTATTAGAAACCAACAAATTTAACTTTTTTAATAATTCTGGAGTATTTCTACAAGGATAAATAAACCCATTTATACCATCTTTAACTAAGTCACCTATAGCTCCTACCTGATTACTTACAACAACAGGTAGTTTAAAACACATTGCCTCATTGACAACTAGTCCCCATGGCTCATGTTCTGAAGGTAAAACAAAAATATCTGCTAAAGCATAAAATTCTGGCAGCTCTGTTTGATTCTTAAAACCTAGAAAATATACATTTTTAATATTATATTTTCTAGTAAAGTCTTTAAGTTTGCTTTTTAGGCAACCATCGCCTATAAAAACTAAGGCTGAATTATTCTTTGTTGATATACCTTCATATGCTTTAAGTAAACCCATTGGATTTTTTCTATCTATTAATTTACCTGAAAATAAAATTACAGGAACACCAAGTGGCAGGTTATATTTTTTTCTTAGTTCAATTTTTTTAAATTGGAGTTCTTTAGCTTTTGAAACAAAAAACTCATTATCTACAGAATATGGCACAAGAAATATTTTTTCTCTTGGAATTTCATAAGATTCATAAAACTCAGTATTATATTTTCCTATTGCTAAGAAGCTAGAAACCTTATTAAAAAAGTTCTTTAGTATTATTTTTTTTATAGTTTTTTTAAATTGTGGTAATTTAGGGAGTAAATTAGTTTCACTACGAAGTAACACCGGGATTCCTAATGAGCTTGCAGTATAAACTGCAATCCAGTTAGTAAAACTATTCCACCCATGTATCCAAAGTGCATCGTATTTTTCTTCTTTGATTTTTTTTATAATATCTGGATTAACTAAACCAAAAAAATTAGAAACATTTGGACATGGACTTATATTTTTTAAAAACTCCGACTTATAACCTTCAAGAAGTGGAATATTCCATTTAAAGCTTTGCCCAAATCCCTCATCTTTGTATTCTTCAAGGCCCCACCCAGAACAAAAAAAAACTTTTAAATTAATTTGATGACATTTTGAAATAGTCTTAAAAAAAGGAGCTTGATATTGAATAGGATGAGAAAGTAAAGCTGCAATTTTATATTTAGAACTATTTTGATTTAAAGGCATAATATTTTTCTCAATCTTTGCTTATAAGTCTCAAAAGAATAAATATTTTCTAATTTCTTTTTTCCACTAGTGCCAATCTTATCCTGAAGAGATTTATCACTTAGAGCTTTAATAATACATTTTGTTAAATCACTTGTATTATTTGGTTCTACTAAAAGCCCTGTTATTCCATCATCTATTACTTCAGGAACTGCACCAGCTCTAGCTCCTATAACTAGCTTACTAAAATACATAGCTTCTAAAAATACAATACCAAAACCTTCTTCTGTACTTGGAAGAACAAATAAATTACACTCGTTAAAATATGAAGGTAATAATTTATTTGTTACTTCACCTGTAAACAATACTTTATCTTGCAAGTTTTTGTTTTTTGTTAGTTGTTCTAGTCTTTCTCTATCTGAGCCATCTCCAACTATAATACAAAACACATTAGAAATTATTTTTAAAACTTCGCTCATTGATTCAATTAATAAGTCAATATTTTTGTAATGATTATTTGAGTCTAGTCTAGAAACAGTAAGAATTATTTTTCCTTCTGGTAAATTTAATTCTTGTCTATTTTTTAAGACAAGCTTGCTATAGAAAACAGGATCTAAGGTACAAGGAAATATATTTTGATCGATCTTGCATAATTTACTTTTTAAATTATTTACTGAAATCATCTTATTTAATGTATAAGAACTAATATATAAAATCTTATTTAAACAACCTATACTTGATTTGTATAAGAATGAAAGTTTTTTTGTTGCTTCTACGCCATATATAATTAAAAATATCTTAATTCTTAAGGAAAAAATCTTTAGAACAGCTATAAGAGGTAAAAAGCTTATGTGACCTACAACTATTATTGAAAATTTTAAAAAATTAACTAATAAATAAAATATAAATCTAACCTTTGAACCATTACAGTAAATATACTTAATAAACTCTGAATTTAAATAAAAGTTTTGGATTTTACTTCTACCATTATCACTTAATACAAGTACAACAATGTTTAATTTTTTATCAAGGGTTATTTCTTGAAGAGCTTTAACAAGACATCTGTTAAATGTCTGAATACCACCAGATTTATCAAAGAGGTCTGTTAGCAATATTAATACATCTGTCTTGCTTTCCATTTTTAATACATTAAAATTTTTTTTACTTCTTTAACAAAGAAATATCTGAATCAACCATCTTCCTTATTAGTTCTTGAAAAGACATTCTTGGTTCCCATTTAAATTTATTTCTAGCTTTACTATAATCTCCTTTTAGGTCATAAATTTCAGCGGGTCTATGTAATCTTTCATCAATGACAACATAATCTTCCCACTTAAGCCCTACATAATCAAATGCAATTTCTACTAATTCCTTAACTGAATGATTTTTCCCGCTAGCAATTACATAATCATCTGGTTTGTCTTGTTGCAGCATAAGCCACATTGCTTCAACATAATCACCTGCAAAACCCCAATCCCTTCTAGCATCTAGGTTACCTAAATATAATTTTTTAGCTAAGCCTAACTTTATTTTTGCAACAGTATTTGTAACCTTTCTTGTAACAAATTCATATCCTCTTTTTGGAGATTCATGATTAAAAAGTATTCCACTGAGTGCAAATAAATTATAGGCCTCTCTATAATTTCTAGTTAAGTGAAAACCAGTAACTTTTGAAATGCCATAAGGAGATCTTGGATTAAAGGGCGTATTCTCATTCTGAGGAGTTTCTTTTACCTTCCCGAACATTTCACTGCTTGCAGCAAAATAAAATTTACACTTAGGAGTTCTTGATTTAATTGCAGCTAGCATAAAATGAGTCCCATTAACATTGGTTTCAATAGTAGAAAACTCATCTTCAAATGAATAACTTACAAAACTTTGAGCTGCAAGATGATAACATTCATCTGGTTTAACTTTATCAACTACATTAAAAACACTTGCAAAGCTTTCCATTGAAGCAGAATGAAGAATTAACTTGTCTAACAAATGTTTAATTCTCCAAAGTCTATTTTCAGGATCTTCAATCGCAACTCTTCTAACTATTCCATGCACTTCATATCCTTTGTTTAAAAGAAACTCTGCTAGATATGATCCATCTTGTCCAGTAATTCCTGTGATTAAAGCTTTTTTCATGTAACTAAAAATTCGTTTAAATCTTTTATAGTATCAATTCCTCTCCAAAAATCAATGGATTTATAACCATATAATAATTTTTTACTTGCTAATTCTGGAAAAGTAGTTGTCTCATGATCGCCCTTGTCAGGTAAATATTTTTTTATTTCAGCTTCAAAAATATAAATCCCTCCATTTAGCCAATAAGGCAATGCTCCTTTTTCATCAAAGTTATTTATTAATCCATCTTTTTCTACTCTTACAATTCCATATGGACTTTTATAAGGAAACAAACAAATTGTAGCAATAATATTTTTATCTTTTTTTTCAAGGTTATGAGCATTGATTGCTAAACTTAAATTCATCTCAGTAAGCACATCACCGTTCATAACTAAAAAAGAGCTGAATGCTGAATGCTGAATGCTGAGAGCTTTTTTAATAGCCCCACCACGACCAAGAGGTTCATCTTCAACAGAATAAAAAACCTTTATACCAAAGTTGTCCCCATCTCTAAAGTGTTCTTTGATTTTTTCATGTAGATACCCACATGCAAAAATAATTTCTGTGACACCATACTTTTTTAACCATTCAATTTGATATTCAAGTATTGGTTTACCTTCTATTTTTATCATTCCCTTGGGACAATTACTTGTAAGAGGACTAAGCCTTTCACCTTTTCCACCAGCTAAAATAATTGCTTTCATTTTTTATAGCTTCAGACAAGCTGAAGCTTCCGTTTGTCGCTCTTCCTTGCTTGATCGGATTTACTGGATAAACCAGTTAAATCCTTTAAGTTGCTACTGCACCTTAGACAGTACTGATCATTTTCTCACGGAAGTCACCCTTGTAAACCAAGTATAAGCAAAAACTGGGTATAATAAAATCAAAGTCATGAAAAAAAAACAGTATAAAGTAAAAATTGAAAATGGAGAAATAAAACCTTTAGAACCTTTAGATCTAAGTAATTTCAAGGAAGGAATAATAATTTTTCTTGAAGAGGAAAATTTTGAGGATCCTGAAGATAAAGCCTTACTTAAAGAATTAATAGGGTGTATAAGTGCAGAAGTAGATTATAAGGAACTAACCCCTGAATTAATAGATTCTGTAGTTTATAAGGATTTCTTTTGTAGATTTGTCTTCAATGGTCGTTATGCAAGAATTTAAAATTAAGGAAATATTGACCATGGATAAACATTTCTTGCAAGTAAATATGGGCTTTGAGTTAAAGCCTGCTTCTGTACTTAAATCTACCCCGAGGATATAATTAAGATACTTTAGGATAGCAAAGTCAAGGTCATGAAAAAAAAGCAATATAAAGTAAAAATTGAAAATGGGGAAACCACTAAAACTTTATATTGATACTTCAGTCTGGAATTTTGCTCTCGAAACAGAAAGAGCAGATTGTTTAGTAACATGGGATTTTTTTAAGATGCTTAGAAACAAGAGAAGTAATTATACAGTACTAATCTCAGACCTTGTAGAAGATGAGATGAATAGGGCAAGTGCTAAAAGAAAAAATGAACTTGCAAGATTAATTGATTCATTTAGCCCAGAAGTTATTCAACCTGATAAAGAAGAAACACTTAACTTAGCAAATACCTACATTAGTGAAAAATTAATACCAGCTAAATATAGAGATGATGCTATGCATATTGCAATAGCATCATTAATCAAATGCGACTTTCTTGTTTCATGGAACTTTAAGCATATAGTCAAAGCAAAGGTTGTCAAAGGAGTACACATAATTAATCTACGAGAAGGTTATGCATTAATAGAATTAGTTTCACCAAGACAATTCTTGGGAAAATAAATATTAATAAATAAGGGGGTAAATACAATGAATAAAAATGATGATCCGTTAAAAGAATTACATAAAATCCGTGGAGAAAACTATAAAAAAACCAAAAACATGAATGCAAAAGAATACTTTGCTTATATAAGTAAAGGTGCAAGAGAATTCGAAAAATTAAGAAAACAAGTTAGACCTGTTAAAAATATTGACAAACTTTTTAGTGAGTTTAAAAGAGCAGGTTAACTTAAGCTTTGATTCACTCAGCAAAACTGTCAAGCATTATGGAGCAGCGGATAAAAAAGCAAGGCAAAAACTGGGTATAATAAAGTCAAAGTCATGAAAAAAAAACAATATAAAGTAAAAAATGCACATCTGGCTTGACATTGATAACCCTAAACACATTCCTTTTATAAAGGCACTAAGTAGTGAACTAAAGTCAAGAGGTCATGATGTAACTATTACTGCTCAAAACACGAGCGAAATAAAAAAAGTTCTGGAAGAAAATAAATTAGAGGCAAAAATTATTGGATGGATCATATCAATATTTGGATTATTTGAAGAGTTTTCAACGATTTGCAGATCTGTATTTTTAAACAGGTATCTTACTGACAGAAAAATTAACATTGCTTTTTCAGTTGGTTCTAAAGCACAATCTTATGCATGTATAAGTAATAACTTTCCTATAATCTTGTTCATTGAAAACATTCTTGAAAAAATTAATCCTTTATATATTGAATATGATAAATTTTCCTTTTTTATCTCTGATAATATACCCACCCAAAAAATTATTGAAAAAGGAATTGACTTAAATAAAATAGGAATATTTAAAGGGATTATTAAACTAAATGATTTAAAGTTTGACAATAAAACACTTAATGAAATGATAACCCAAATTGAAAATTCATATTTCCATATTACTCGTAAATTAGAAGTGTAATATTTTTAATTCTTTAACTTGTTTTTAAGTAAGAGTATTAAGTTTTAAATTTTGCTATCAAATTTTTTTAGCAAATATATTTGTATAACTTGAAGGTAAGCAACTATTTAAGAACCTTATATTAAAGGAGAAAAGCAATGCCAGGAGCAGTAGGCGGATTAGATTTAGGTAGTGAATTAGGAAGGGTAACGACTGAAGCTAATACAATTGAAGGACAACTTGCACAGAATAACGCGATTATAGTGGATCCAACTGCAAGCGCAACAGCTAAAGCAATTGCACAGAAAGCTATTGGCACATTAACAATTCAGATGAAATATTTAACTGCAGGAGTTAATCTTATATCCATGCTTATTGAAAATAGATTTAAAATTCTAGAACGTATAATTAGTCTCTTAAGAAGTTAAACATTCAACTAACTAACTAATTTAGGCAGCTTGTTGACTGTTTTTAATATTATTCATGCTGTCCCGTACTAATTTTTTACCAACTTGGGATTTTACACTTTCTTGTGGGGTTTCACTTTTAGTAGGCTGATTTAATTCAACAGTAGCATTTATAATTTGTTCAACTTGTTTTCTAGATGGATTTACTTTAGCAGCTGCTAATTCATCGTCACTGACAACTGCAAACATTTCATTTAGTTTATTTGCTCTTACTTCTAAGGCTCTTAGTTGTTTTTTTACTTTTTTTGCTTTTTTTGGATCTCCTCCTGCTTCTTTTAAGTCTAATGAAAGTTTGTTTGCTTCACGATGCAATTTAGGTAGTTCACGAGAAGCAATTTCTTCATACTTATTAGCAGCTACCATTTTCAGAAGTTTTTGATTAATCTGATACTTTGGAATTACTATTTCTTGTACATATGAGCCATATAAACTAACTACATCCATTTTTATTATCAACCTTTTTTTAAATCTTAAATATGGTTTTAATCCAACCATAACACATTTTTAACTTTAATGTCAAGAGCAAAACTTATTGCATTCTAGGGATATGCCTATCTACGTTAAATACTGATCTTGCTACATCGTTCAATGGATATGGTAGCTGATCAGGCATATGATAAAAAGTAGTTCCACTATAAATCTTATCCATGACAAATCCAGTAGCAGCCATTATTGCTGCAGCTGGTATTAAGACAAACGAAGCTATACTTGCTCCTGGAATAAATAAAGCTGCAGCACCTGCAGTACCTGCTAGTCCTGCCAAAGTAGTTAATTTATCCCACGTAGTAGTTTTTACAGGTCCTGCCCATTCCGTTTTACTTTTTGCATTTATTGCTCTATAAGAACTAATTATAAGACCAATTGAAAATATACCTACTCCTAAAGCACCAAGAGCACCTAAACCCATAGCTCCCAATCCTCTAAAACCTAATATTGCTTTTCCTCCTAGCTCAGGAATAGCTGTAGTAGCAGCTTTCATAGCTTCTCCAAATTTAGGATAACCTTTAGATAGAGCAGACAGTAAACCACCTTTCTCTTTAAATTCACTTGAAAGTTCAGACAAATGTTTAATAGCTCCATTCTTATCAATTCCATATAAACCTAATTGTGCTCTTATACCATAACCTAATCTTTCTATTAGATGACCTAAATATTCAAACCATCCTTTTTCAATAGCCACTTTGCCTGCCATTTGCTCAGCCTCTAAATATAACTTAGGAATATCACTTTTACTTGCAGTCAAAACATTAAATGCTTTCTTAAAAGCTACAAGTGGAGTTCCTGCTGCTATCGTTAAAACTTTTCCAACAACTGCTATTAATATAAACATTGTTTTGTTATTTTACTTCTTACTTAATTTTACTTAATCACTTCTTAACCTTAATTAACTAGTAACCTTAGATCAAATACTTAAACATATAAGCTTATCAAAACCAATCTATAATTGCATTTAGCTTTATTAAGCTAAAGAAATATTATGCTTAAATATTTGATTTAATAATAAGTTTACTTCAAGACCTTAATAGAAAACTACTAAGATTCAAAGTAAGAACTGTATTAAGAATAAATAGAACTTGAGGTTCTACTTACTCAGATACTACAAAGTAAGTGCAAACAGAATATTGACAGCAAGTTACAAAGTTTAATATTTTTTTAGCTGTCAATTTTAATTAATATTTTCCTTTCTATAAATGTATAAATATTTGGAGGGAAAGTCATGGGTTTAACATTAGATTTAATCAGTAAATTATTTAACGCAGGAAAACCTACTAGTAAGAAAGAATTTCAAAATAAGATTGAAGAAGAAAAAAAGACTAATCCTGCCCAAGGAGCACTGTATGATCAACTGAACAAGAATGTTGATCGCTTTATCAAAGCAGGAGGTACTAATGAAGTAGATCAAGAAAGAGTTAAAAAAATTGCAAAAAGAGGTGCAAATGAAACTCTCGAGCCAGATGACTTTAATTATACTCCAGAGGAAATAAATCAAGCTAAAGAATTCTTAAGCAAAATTTTCCCGGGCTTTGTGGAACCAGTAGTCATACTAATTTCACAAAGATTAATTGTTAGAAATCCGGACGGTAGTTTTAGTTTTAAGAATAAAGAAGCTGAAGAAAAACTTCTTGACTTAATTGACAAGCTTAAAGCAGCTACTGATTTAACTGGTGATCAAAAAGCAATACTTACAAAATTAGAAGATCTAATTAAGAAAATAAAACCAGCAGATACTGTAACATCAACAAGTGCAACACCAGCAGGAACTATACCTGATGATATAAAAAGAGCAATAGATACTGATATTGCAGAAGGGACTAAACCATCAGATGTCAAATCAGTAGATGCTGGGAATAAGGTAAAAATAGTTCACTATATTAGAAAAGGTACAAATAAACCTGCTTTTATAATATGGTACTCAGACCAAGACTCATCCCGTAATACAAGACTTGCATTTAGAGGAACATATAAACAAGACTACTTAGATAAATTAGAAAAAGATGAAGGCTATGTATTTTTAAGAGGTCAAAAATTAATTGACTTTGTTTCAGCTCTCACTTTAAAAGGAGAAAATGCAAACGAAATTAAAAACAAAAAAGCTATATTTCTTGGACAAGATGACTACCTTCAACGCCCTGCCGGTAAAAATTCTGTCATAGAAAGATTTGGAGAAGATTTTTATAATAAATTAATTTCACTTAGGGAAAGAGGTATGAATCTTATGCAAGACTTAGTTTTAAGTATTAGTGCAAGTGATAAAACAATTACTAATCTTATTGATGGAAGTATTGCTGAAGTTGAACATACAGAAGGTAAAGGAGTAAGAAATTTTGTTCCACTTACAAATTAATAACTATGGATCCACCTGCTACAACAACTCCTTCTATACAACAAAGAATAGAAAAAATACAACAGCTATTAAAAACTGATCTTTCAATTGGAATACTGGATCGCTCTGGTAAGGTAGTTGGAAAAAAAGATGGACTACTTACCACAGAAGAATTAAAAGCTGCTTTAAGTATTGGTCATCTTAGTAACTTTAACCAAATTCTTATTACAAAAGATGAATTTAGTTCAAAACAAAATCTTTATTTTGATTACATTAGACATTTAGGAGAATCATCTCTAAGCAATGAGCAAAAGAAAAATGTACTAGAGTTATTAAATTTGTCAAAAGATGGAAAGCTGATAGAGGACTCTTCTACTGGTAGCACTACTCCAAAACCAGCTCCACCATCAGATACAAGACCTTCTCCTCCTAAACCTGAAATAATTGTAAGGCTTGAAAAAACAGACACCCCAAGAGATCTATTAGCACACATAAATCGATACAAAAAAGAAACTCCACATGAAGAAGATTCAAATGTTATAAGTCTTGGTACTTATAAAGTAAAAGATAGAGAAGGTAAAACACTACAGACTGTAACAGCGTGGATAGTAGACAGAAAGGATATACACTACATAGTAGGAGATGAAAACTTTTCTAGTAAAAAAGAAAACAGACAAATTATTATTCCATTAGCTAAAGCTAAACAGACAATTGAATATTTTGGATCAACTGATCCTGATAAAAAAATAAAAATTGCGTTGTGGGGGACTAGGGAATTTGAGGATTTAGCTGTCAACTCATCTGAGCAGGACAAGGTTAAAAATGTAATATTTTTAAGCCCAACAGGCAGAAGTTATCGCCCTCCTGGTAGTGAAGTTGAATTTAAAAATGGACATCAGAGGTTTACAGAGCTATTGTATAAAACATATGTAGCTAGTGATGATCAAGAACAACTAGCTCAAGATGGTGCAAAATTTATAGAAAGTACAACATACGAAGATCTATACAGAAAATCAACAGATTCTAGCTATAGACCAGAATCTATTTCACAAGTTAAGATTGAAAAAAATAATCCAGTAGTTAATGATTATTTAAAAGGTTACCCAAAATCTTCGACTACAAATATTCCACCAAATAGAAGGCCGCCGTTTATTAATGAAGATGAATACAGAATTACACTTTCCACTTTTAAGACTAGTGAAGGTACTCCAAGTGAGACTCTATGCTGTGAATCGCTAATCTGGAAAAAAGATGCAGCAGGAAACTACCAAGCTTATTCAATTACATTTACTAAAGATAAATTTCTAGATGAGCTAGAGAAGGCCAAAATAATAGATAAGGATGAAAAATCGAAATTAAAGAGCAATGACAATGATGATACAACAGAAAAGCTAAGAAAATTATTTATTGAGCATGTAGTTTTTATAAAAGCTACTACTGACCCAAATCAAGATATTCTTGAAGCATTTAAAATACAAGAGAAGAGAAGTAGAAAAGTTATTTTTGCAGGAGATTTGGCAGATTTAAAAAGTGGCTATATAAGGGAGATTCAAGGTAAAGATGGAGAGGAATTAAGAAGTTCGTTTGATTCTGCGTTAAGTAGAAAAAAAAGAAAAGATTTAGACAAAGAATTTGTAGGTTCAATTAAATTGCCAGAGAATATCTACGAAACAACAACAGATGAAAAAAAACTAGAAGAGAAAATAGGATCAGTACTAGGTAAATCATTGCCAGCATTTAACCATAATAATTTAAGAGTAAAAGTTTATTACAGAGATGATTGGTGTACTATTCTAATAGCTGTTCTTGATACAAACAACAAACCAAGTCATTTTAAAGAATATGTAGTTAAAACTGATTGTCTTTTAAAAGATATTTCAGAAACATTAAAAGTAGATCTTAAAGCACCAGATGAAAGCAAAATTAATGATGAAAATATAAAAGATGAAAATAATCCTGACAATAAAACAGCTCTTAGGCTTTTAGACTGTATAAAGATATTAATAGCACACCGTAAAGAAAAAGGAGAAACAGACGAATTAAAACTTTTTGCTGGAAGACCTCATGTTTATCCTTTGCCAACAGAATCATTAAATAGGGCAGCATCTTACTCCTGGGCATATCTAGTAAAAGATAGTATTGAAAGACTTGTTCCAACAAAGAAGGATCAGGACGATCAAGAACAACACGAATTACTCCATCCAACACAAAAATTTGACCGTAACACACTTGTTGCTGCTGGCGTCCCTCAAAATGAACATAATAAATATTTAAACATACCTATATCTGTGAATGACAGACGATTTGATCCTAAAGAAAAATAAGAACAAATTAGTTATAAGTTTGTTAACAATAAATCTTGCTCCCTTTCAATAATCTCCTATCAACTAACTACAACATATTGCTTTGTATGTAGTGAATAACAAAATATTATTTTAGGAGAATATTATGATAATACTTAAAATACTTGTACCACGTACTGGTAGTAGTAGAAGAACAAGTACAGCTCTTGGAGATGGTGGTAGTGATGTTGAACCTAAATTAGCAAAACTAAGAGAAGCATATAAAAACAAAAAAGGCTTAAGCTATACTGCAAGAGAAAGTGCTATTCAGTCAGCTCTTATTGGAATACCCAGAGATAATCAAGGACTCTTAGAACTTAATGGACAAATAGAACGAGATAAAAGAGAAATGAGATCTCTTGCAGAACATTTTTATACTGTAACAGGTGGAAAGCTCGATGTAATTCAAATAGGTAACATAATTGATCAGTTAGGAAAAAATACTGAACAGGATAATTATGATAACCTTGATGAAGACAAAAAATATAATAAAGAAAAGTTAGAAGAACTAGCAAGCAACTTTAAAATATCTAATGCTGAAGACTTCTTAAAAATATGCAAACTCATACAAGATCATATAAAAGATCCAGATTTCTTATTAGATAAGTACGACATTATACAAACTCTTAAAGGTACTAATGCAAGAGATGCTTTTACTCATCCTGTAAATATGGCTCAACTAGGTGGAATTGCAAGTGGTTTCGAAAGAGCTAAATATATGGGTGCTGATAAAGCATTTAAATTGGCATCTTATGATAAAAAGTTATGGTCGACTAGAACATTGGTAGGACGAGCGATCAATGGAACAGGAGCTTCATGGAAAGGATTTTTTGCAGGTACTCTTAAATGGTTAGGTGGTATTGCGTCAGTACTTGGAGCAGGTTTTGAAATAGCTGGCATTGTTAATAAATTTCACGGTGGGCGAACTAGTGAAGCTTGGACAAATATAGCTTTGTGTGGACTTGGAATAGCTGCAGCATTTGCTTTAATAAGCCCTGTAGGTTGGGTAGCAATTGGGCTTACAATATGCACTGGAATTTGTGCTGGTGGACTTTTAAATCAATTTGCTGGCAATGCTATAAAGGATAAGATATTTACACCTACCTGGAATTACGTTACTCAAAACACTTAATCATAAAAATTATCAAAAATTAATTTCTTTTTACTTTGTAAATATTAGGATAAAAATCCTAAACATATCTTTTTAATTATGGAAATTAGCTTTAGATTTAGAAATCAAGTTGAGGACAAGAATAATCTGCAACATGTTAGTTCTCATAATAACTCCTTACTTGCTAAATCCAATAACTCTCAGTATCAATCAGTTCAAGTACTTGAAGATAAAAGTAGCACTTTCGTAAAAATGCTAAAAATACTTTTTTCACCATTTATATTACTTGGAAGATTCATAAAATCTGTTTTTTTTACAAACGCTGTTGAAATAAATAAGAAGAATCAAGAAGAATTAGAAAAAATACCTAAAGAAGGTATAGATGCATCTGTTGAAAAAAATCCAAGATTAATATTTACCGACTACAAAAAATTAGAAGAAACTCTTGGCAGCAAAAAAGCAAGAGAAATAAGAAAAGAAGCAGCATTTAAATTAGCCCTGATAGATCCTAACTTTATCCTTGAAAACCAAGCAAAAAGTTTATATGAATATGAACCATATGCTAGTGAAGTAATTTCTACTGCAAAAAAACTAAAAGCTATTTTGAATAACCTTCAAAAAACAGTTACATTTAAGGAAACCCAAGTATTCTTAAATAAAACACTCACTGAAATCCTTCAAGAAAATGATAAGAATTTTAATCTGGATGCAGTTTTAAATAAGGTTAAGGAAGATACTGGTATTCCTCTTGAATGTATTGGAATATCTAATGGTGATGGAAATATACACAGAGTGTTTGAATTCATCTTAGCTAATAACTTTACAAGTAAAAATAGTGAGCCTGTTTTTATTGGATTAAGTTGTCTAGAATTAAGTAACATAAAAACAGAAGATGAGTTAATTGAACTTATTAAACAAAAAATAAAATTAGAAACTAATAATTTTAAGGGACAACAATTATCCTGGGAGAATTTTTATAAAATTGACATTCCAAAAGATGGGAGTACGGCTTGTTTCTTAGCAAGTGTGCCTGGAGAATTAGTTGAGATAGAAAACGACCTTGCTGAAATAGGAATGACTTACAAAGAAAATTTTAATATTAGTGACTTTACTGTTTGTGTAGAAAACCGTGGGATATGGGATGAACTACCACAAGTTAAAGATGGTTCCTTACCAAAAGCTTTAACAGCTACAAAAAAAAATATCTTAGATAGATTTATAAAAGCTGCAAACAATGCAAAAGCTAGTGGTAAAACAACCTTCATATTTCACTATAATATGCATGGAGATAAGAATGGATGTATAAAAGCTTCAGACAGTGATATTACGTCTGAAGAGATTGCAAAAGCAATTGCAAGCTTAGATGATAATGGTGGACCACTTTGTAAGAGCATGAAGTTTGTTATAATTGCAGACTCATGTAGATCTGAAATTCAAGGTGATAAAATAATTGCTTGCTTGCAAAACTTTAAGATTGGAAATAAGCAGCTTCCTGTAAAAGATGTGACGATAATTACTTCTTCTTCAGGAGATGGAGAGTCATATGCTGCCTTAACTGCAAAAGAAGCATTAGTCGTTAATCACAGCATGAAAGGGTTTGATGGTGAAGATAGATCTTCAGCATTTAACTATTATTTATCCTGGTATTATAAGTTTTTAAAATACCAGAGAATAAGAAATGAGCCTTTAAATCCATCCTTTGGAAATATTTTTCATGCTATGCACACTGTAAAAAAGTTAGCACATTACAGCAAATACAAACAAAACGCTAAAGTGATTCAATACTCTACAGAACAACCCCCCGATAAAAAACCAGTTAAGATTAAGTTAATAAACAATTTAAATCCATTGAATCAAAGATTAACAATTAATGAAGAAATTATTGCTGCATAAATGTGCAGTTTTTTGAACTAAAGAACCTGTTAGTTTTGTACCATTATCAAATTTATTTGCATACAAGCATTGTATTTCTAGGAGCTGATTTTTTATGTATTCAGTATCATTAATGACACACAACATGCTTCCCTCACTAGCTGTTGGGCAGGCACAGAAAAAAGAAGAAGGGAAACCAAAACCATCAGGAATATTAAAGCCAACTCCTGACTCATATACAATATTCAGCAAGTCAACAACTGACAAATTCAAGAGTAGAGCAGAAACAACTAGTGAAACAAAAGAACAAATAACTAACTTAAACGAAGCAAAAAAAGAACTTGAAAGAATTCATATTAGTTTTCAGGACGCAGCTGATAGGTATGGTAGGTATGAGGAATTTTGGTCATTTTTAAAAAGCTGCGAGAACGCCACACATGAAAGAGCGCCCCTTGATCCAAGCGTATTAGAATTGATAGCTGCTGCTTTAGCTTTAAAAGAATATCAAATTAATGGTCTTGATACATCTGATATAGTAAGCTCACTTAGAAAGCTAACTCCTAAACTAAGAGAACTAAAAGGTGAATCAGAGCCAGGTAAAACAATATTTACGATTATTCATCGAGAAGGCACATGGAGAGGGAACCTACACTATGCAGTTACTACAAGTAAAAATGGAAATATTAGAGTTATACCAAGGCGTGTACTAGTGGATAACGACATTCTAGGTTATTCATTTGAGTCTGCCGAGCAAATAGATTTTACAAATGATATGCAAAACAATGTTCAAAATTGGCAAGACTTTGACATTGCTCTTAGAAAAGTGTTGTCAAGAAAAAATGAAGGTATTGAATTTAAGTTCTCACCATCTGGGAAAACAATAATTATTGTAGAATAAAATTTAGTAATAACCTTCCACCATCCCTCACCAAAAAAATCTTTTTGTGTTTTTCTTTAACTTTTCTTTTCTCTTTTTTTAGTTTTATTTTGATCGTATATGAAGTATACAGTTAAAAGTATTGCAGGAATTAATATTGAGCCAACTGCTATTAAACCTTCAAGGTTACTTATCATTTTTCTTCTCCTTAACAAAATTATACCCTAAAAACAATAATCACCAACCAACAAATGATGCTAATGAACATAAGGCCGTGTGTCCACTAAAGAAGCTCTTTTTTAGAACCAGATATTGAAAAGTAACTGAGCCCAAAGGTGTTAGAAATGCGAACCCTAAATTCTTTAAAACACTTGAGATATATTTTTTATCTTCAGTGATCATGCTCGTAAATATATCATATTGAATTAAAAATTCACGCAACCAAAAGTCACATCTATAAAATTTGAATGAAGACTTAATATTTGATGTGTCGCTCTGATGATGTGTTATCCCCCTACTCCTCACCTCAAAAAATCTTTTGTGTTTTTTAGAAAGTTCTTCTATCATCTAGTTTCTAGCGAAGTAGTAATTTAGTTCAAGAAGATCTTCTTTTGCTCCTTTCTTTAGAAATATTTTTTGTTGAATATCATGACAGAACAACTAGCTGTTATAATCATTATAATGATTAAGAAAACAAAGCTTTATATTGATACCTCTATATGGAATTTAGCTCTTGAAACCAATAGAAGTGAGTACAGGCTAACTATAGATTTTTTAGAAGTTTATGGTAAAAGTAAAAGTCATTTACTTTGTATATCAGAAGTTGTTGAAGTTGAAATTAATAGAGCTTATGACACAAGGCGTAAACAGTTATTGAGATTGGTTGAAAAATATCAACCTGAGATTCTAACTCCAAGCAATGAATCATATAATCTAGCTAAGATTTATACTAATGAAGGATTGATGCCTTCTAATGCTATCAATGATGCTATTCACATTGCTGTTGCTAGTTTAAATCATTGTGATTTTATTGTCTCATGGAACTTTCAACATATCGTACGAGCTAGAACTATTAAAGGTGTTCACGTAATTAATTTACGAGAAGGTTATAGCTTAATTGAAATTGTTTCACCAAGAGAATTTGTTTCACAATAAGGAGAATCATATGAAAAGAAAAGAAAAAGATCCGCTTGAAGAATTACATAAAATAAGAAGAAAAATCTACGAAGAGACAAAAAAGATGTCTGCTTCAGAATATGTAAAATATATTAGAGAAGAAGCAGCAAAACTTAAAAAACAAGTGAGCAAGAAAACAGCATAAGTAAGTCACTCTATCCCCTTACTCCTCACCTCAAAAAATCTTTCTTGTGTTTTTGTAATGTTAATTAAAATACTTATGTAACCTTTGGTTACATGTATATTAGATCACTTGTTGTAGAATACATTCATAAATTTTGAAGACTTAAAGTCAGCCATTCAATCAGATAATTTTAGAATTACTCAACATGCTCTTCAAGAAAAAGATGCTGACAATATTTCGATCCTTGAAATAAAAACATCTATTAAGCATGCTGAAGTAATAGAAGACTATCCTAGTAGTAAGCCGCTGCCGTCGTGTTTAGTATTAAGTTTTAATAATAAAAATGAGCCTATTCATACTGTATGGGCACTGGATAAGGGATCTCAAATAGCCATTCTAATTACTGTTTATAGGCCTAATCCAAAGAAATGGGTAGAATATAAGAAAAGGAAATAACAATGCAAAACTTTAAATGCCCATCGTGTGGTTCAGATAGAATTGAAATAAAAAAGATCATCCACACTATTAATGGTGGAAACAATTCAGCATTAATTGATGTTTATGTAGAAGTTTGTGAAATGTGTGGAGAGATTCTTTTCACACCCGAACAAGTTTGTAAATTTGAAGAGATTAAGAATAAGTTGGAAAAAGGACACACAGATAATTTTATTCCGATTGGGAAAAACTTTCGAGTTGCATAGGTTGCTATTTAATTACCTCACCCCATTACCCCCCACCACTCCCACCCCACCTCAAAAAATCTTTCTCGTGTTTGTAGAGTGCTAAAATTAAATGTATTATGAAACAAAGTGTTTATTTAGATACAACTATTTTTAGTTATTATGTTGATGAAAGATCAGAGCTTGATGTTCATATTAAGAGAACAAGAGAATGGTGGAACAATGAAAAACATTTTTATGATTTATATATAAGCAATTTTGTCTTAGAAGAACTAAAAGGAGGAAATTTCCCAAATCAAATATATGCAATAAAGCTAACAAAAGGCATCCATATATTAAATCCTATAGAACAAGTTGATAAGATTATTGAAATCTATCTTAAGAATAAATTAATGCCATTAAAAGATACGAGAGATGCATTGCATCTAGCATTTGCTTCAGTTTACAAAATTGATATCTTATTAACCTGGAACTGTGCCCATCTAGCAAACGTAAACAAGAAAATACATATGAAAAATATAAATGCAACATTAGGTCTATTTCTCCCTGAAATTGTTACACCACTTGAACTCAGGGTATAATTAAAGTGTATGAAAAAAAGAAAAAAAAGTAATGCTAAATGGTTTGACCCCGTAGTTGAAGAAACTAGAGCCAGAGGTAGAGCACTTACTGCTCGTTTTGGAAACAATCCGACAAGGATCATGAATTACCTGCGTAAAATAGCAAAAAAAGACCCTGATAAATCAAAATATGTCTCAGAAATAAAAATAGTTAGAAAAGCATCTTAAAACAAAAACAGAAGAATTTCCTACCCCATCACTCTCACCTCACCTCAAAAAATCTTTTTGTTTTTTTTACACAATCAACTAAGAATTAAATTTTGCCTTGTCTTGGTGAACAAGCAACACATTTTCTTTCCTGGCTTGCTTAATTAATGAAGGAGTAAAACCACTTTTGCCAAATAAGACATAATATTCTTTTCTATTGTTTATATTCCAGTCTACTAATTTTGCTTTTGATTTTAAAGCCTCAAGAATATTTGTCCCTACCTGCTTTGATGACCATTTTACTTCCCCAAACAATATTTCTTTTGTTCTTGATGAAGTAGCCACGATATCAATTTCATTATCTTTTTCCCACCATCTTCCAATTCTTTCAAAAATAAAAAATTTATCCTGAAAATCAAGAACAAGCTCCATGCAAACTTTTTCATAGCACTGAGACTCTAAAATGTTAAATGATTCATCAAGCTTTCTATTTACCTCGGAATAATTTTCTAATTCAATATAACTTTTATTTGGATAAATAAATTGAAAATAAAACTTAAAAAAATTATCAGAAATCTTATAAATTCCTTTTCTGGATTTTTCAGGTATTTTTTCTGTAACTGGGGTTTCTTTCTCAATTAACTGAAGCCTTTCAAGAGTATTCAAATATTTTGTTAAAACATTTTTCGTTAAGCCTGTTTCATTAGCTACTTCACTAAATTTGGTTTTTCCAAACGATAGAGCTTTTAATATTGCGAAGTAATTTTTGGGTTCTCGTAATTCTTCTTTTAAAATAAATTCTACTTCATTATGTAAGAACTCTGTTCTTGAAAATATTTTTCTTTCTATGTTTTTCCTTAAACTTAAATCAGGTTCTATTTGCAATAAGTAAGCTGGTATACCACCTGTAATAGTAAAAATTGACAAAAAATCAGAGAAGTTCTTTTTTGGGAAAAATTTTGCACTTTCTTTAAATAAAAGAGGTTTAAGTAAAATCTGACCTGTTCTTCTTCCGTATAATGGAGATTTATAGATTAATGCTTCTGATTCCATAACAGAAATACTTGAGCCACAAAGAATTAAAAAAACATTTTCGTTTTTTAAATACTCATCCCATCCTTTTTGAAATATGGAGGTAATTGCTTTATTTGCTTCAATTAAATAAGGATATTCATCTATTGCAAGTATTAGTTTTTTTTTTCTTTCTTTTATATAACTAAAAATCTCAAGCCAGTTGCTAAAACCTCGTGATCTTAAAAAAGAGTCATTATAATGCTCAGCAATAATATTACTTAGCTCTTTTAATTGTTCAATCTCAGTTCTTTTATCTGATAAGAAATAAATACCATTTTTGTTTTTAATAAACTGTTTTATTAATTCAGTTTTTCCTACTCTTCTTTTCCCGTAGACAATAAAGAAGTGAGGTTTTTTTTCATCCCATTTCTTGCTTAATGTTTCAAGCTCGCTTTTTCTGTTTATAAAATTCATAATTTACCTACTCTTAAAGAGTATACTCGTGAGTAGGTAAAATGTCAATTGTTTAATACCCTACTTCAAAGAATCTTCCATGTTTTTTATAAAGTTCTTCTGTAGTTTTAGTGTGATCAAGTTCAACAGTAACTGAAACTTTTTTTAAATCTTTTCCTATCCATGTACCAAGAGAGCCAGGAGTTGGATAACCAATGTCTGCATGTACCATAAGCCCGGTTGCTACACTTAGTTTTTCTGCAAGCTCACGAGACTGCTCACCATCGTAGTTTATCATTGGTGGATTTGGAAACTGAATTGTATAGTTTGTATGAACTGCAATAATGTTTTTAAAATTATATTTATTTAAAAGATCTACAATGACTTTTGTCTCTGGCTCGCTGGCTGGTTTTATGCCTGGAAAGTAAGAACTGTTTCCAGCTAGTGAAGAACTTTCCCATGTGTTTGAAGGAAAGTTTCTGTTTAAATCAACACCATTTGCATTACCTCTTATCTTAAGAGCCATACCATCAGGATTTAAGCATGGAATTAAAAGTAGATAGAAATCGTTTGGAAATTTTTTATCTTTTGCTTCATTTATTTTGCTTAAATATAACTCACAAATTTCTTTTGATTGTATTTCAACCCCATGTATACCACCAATCATTAGTGTCTTATTAAAAGATCCTTTATCCCCAAAAGAATAACCTTTTATTTCCCTACCTTGCACACTTTTGCCTAGGATTATTTCTTTCATTCTTAAAAGATATCATAAAAATTTTCTCTAGTTCCGATTCTTAATATAACAACTATTACCAGATCCTTTTTTATTTCATACATTGCACGACATTCAGGCTTTCTTCCAAAATGAAGTGAATACAATCCCTTAAATTCACCTTTTAAAGGTTTACCAATACCATAGGGATCCAACTCCAAAGCAGGTAATAATGACATAAAATCTTTATATGATTTTCAATATCTTTTACGAAATCTCTCTAAATCTCTTTCAGCCTTTGGAGAATAGCTAATCTTGAATTTTCTTTGCATCTTCCTTATGAAACTTCTCTAGCAATTCCTCCATAGTAGTTAAGTGACCACCCTTTTTTAAAATTTCATCTACTTCCTTTTTGGCACGAAGTACATTCTTAACAACAATTGGATCATAAATCCAGTCTTCTTCTTTCTCTTTTTTGCTTTTTTGTTTTGAACTCATGGTTAACTTTATTATACCCCAAATTAGCATTTGATAAAATGTTTAAATTAAGCTTGAATATCTTTAAAGGCAGGTTAAATATGAGTTATCAACTAACAATAAAAGACATAGCAAATTATCTGGGGGAAGACATAAATAATGATACCTTAATTACAGGCATCTCCTATAACTCACAAGAGATAAAATCTGGTGATATCTTTGTTTGCTTAATTGGTGAAAAAAACGATGGGCATAATTTTATAAAACAAGTAGAAAAAAAAGGTGCTAAGGCAATCTTAGCTAGTAAAAAAGTTAATTCTAATCTGCCTATAATTTATGTTGAAGACACTCAGCTTTCAATTGCTAAGCTTGCAAACAAGTTTTATGATGAACCTTCTAAAAAAATAAGAATTATAGGGGTAACAGGAACCAATGGTAAAACTACTACGACACATTTAATTCAACATATCTTTGAAAAAAATAATCTTAAAACTGCAATTATTGGAACACTTGGAACCAAGGAGTCTACAAACTTAAATTATTATGATGCAAAGCATACAACACCTCAAGCACCTGAACTTCACAAACAATTAAGAGAGCTAGTAAGTAAAGGCTTTACACACCTTGCTATGGAAGTTAGTTCACATGCACTAAGCCTTCATCGTGTAAATGAGTGTAATTTTACTGGTGCAGTACTTACAAATGTTACTCAAGATCATTTAGATTTTCATTTAACAATGGATGAATACTTTAAAGCAAAAAGAAAACTTTTTGAAACGATAAATAATTCTACTTGGGATAAAAAATATGCAATTATAAACAAAGATGAAAATTTATCTAGTGAATTTGAAAAAGTTTTAAATAAAGAGGTAAAACTTTTTAGTTATGGGGTTAAAAACAATGCTGATTTTCAGGCAAAAGAAATTAATTTTAATTCAAATGAGCTCTCATTTGTTTTAATTTCACCAAGTGGTAAGTACAAAGTAAAATCTAACTTAAACGGAATGTTTAATGTTTATAACATTCTAGCTAGTATAAGTGTGTCTCATGCAGAAGGAATTAATATTGAAAAAATTATAAATGCAATTTCTTCTGCTAAAGAAATTCCTGGCAGATTTCAAATTATTCAAAATAATGACTCACCAGCATGCATTGTTGACTATGCACATACTCCAGATGGGCTTGAAAATATTTTAAGAGCTGCAAGATCAATGACAAAAAATGGAAATAAACTTATCTGTGTCTTTGGATGTGGTGGTGATCGTGATCCAACAAAACGTCCTAAGATGGGAAAAATTGCTGAAGAGTTAGCTGATCTCATAGTGGTTACCTCAGATAATCCACGTTCAGAAGATCCAAAACAAATAATAAGTGACATACTAAGTGGCATTAAAAATACTTCAAATGTTATTGTTGAAGTTGATAGAAGAAATGCCATTCAAATTGCAATCAAAAAAGCAAATAAAAATGATGTTATTGTTTTTGCAGGTAAAGGACATGAAGATTATCAAATCTTAAAAGATAAAACAATCCACTTTGATGACAGGGAAGAAGTTAGAAAAGCACTTTCATGTTAAAATTAGGAATAATAAAATTTTCTAATACTCCTTCATTATCAACAATAATATATGATGCTGCTTTTCAACATTTAAATATAAATGGAGAATATAAAGTGTATGAAGTAAAGCCTGAAGAGTTAGAAAATCTTTTAAAGGAATTAAAAAAAGAAAAAGTAAGAGGAGTAAATGTTACTATCCCTCATAAAATAAATATTATCCCACTCCTTGATGAATTAACAGACAGAGCTAAAGAAATAGGAGCAGTAAACACTGTAACTTTTAATGATGACGGAAAAACTATTGGTGATAATACTGATGCAAGTGGTTTTTGGGATGCAATGCCCATAAGCATTAGAAAAAATATAGCTGGTAAAAATGTTGCAATCCTTGGATGCGGTGGGGCAGCTCATGCATGTGCAATGGCACTTCTTTTAAATAATGTTTCACAAATTAATATTTATGGAAGGAATAAAGATAAGTTAGAAAGATTTAAAAATTTTCTAGAATCAAAAAACAAAAGCACAAAAATCCAAGTTGATTTAGTATCAAATATTAATCTTTCAAATACATTTATGCTTGTAAACACTACTCCAGTTGGCATGTACCCAAATATTGATCAGTGTTTGGTCACAAAAAAAGATTTACAATATTTACCTAGCGATGCATTTGTCTATGATATTATTTACAACCCACCAAAGACAAAATTATTACAATATGCAAAATCTCTTGATTTAAAAACATTAAATGGAGTTGAAATGCTTGTTAATCAGGGTGCAGAATCATTAAATATCTGGCTTGGGAAAGATGTTGCACCAATAATTATTATGAAAAATGCATTGATAATAGAGACGCACGGCCGTGCGTCTCTACGAGCGAACAACAGGTGATGTCCTATAATACTCCTGCAAAGGTTTTACATCAACAACATTATTTTTTAAAGATTGAATTGCCTTTACAGTTGCTCTTGCTCCTCTAACTGTAGTTACTACTGGAATTGAATATTGAATTGCTGCTTTTCTAATGTATGTATCATCAACTCTGGCTTCCCTGCCAATTGGAGTGTTTATGATTAACTGGATTTCTTTATTTTTAATATGATCTAAAATATTTGGTCTGCCTTCATAAACTTTTTTAACTTCAGTAACTAAAATATTATTTTCTTTTAAAACTTTTGCTGTACCGCTTGTAGAATATATTCCAAGCCCAAGACAAGAAAGTTCTTTTGCAATTGGAATAATCTCTGGTTTATCTTTATCATTAACACTTAAAAAAATATTTCCACTTACTGGTAAAAGCTGATTAGCAGCTATTTGTGACTTTGCATAAGACTTGCTAAACTCAAAACTTATTCCCATTACTTCACCAGTGGATTTCATTTCTGGACCTAATATAATATCTGAACCAGGAAATTTATTAAAAGGTAAAACTACTTCCTTAACAGAAATATGAGTGGGAATTATTTCTCTTAGTTTTAAATCTGTAATTTTTTTACCTGTCATAATTTTACTTGCCATTTTTGCCCATGGTATGCCTGTAGCTTTTGACACAAATGGAATTGTCCTGCTTCCTCTAGGATTTACTTCCAAAACATATAAAATATCATTTTTAATAGCATACTGAACATTCATAAGGCCAATTACATTTAATTTATAAGCTAGTTTTATAGTAGCTTCTTTTATATTTTGAATTTGTTTTTTAGGAATGTTTTGTGGAGGTAAAATACAAGCACTATCACCACTGTGTACTCCTGCTTCTTCTATATGCTCCATAATTCCACAAATTAAAACATCTTTACCATCTGATATAGCATCCACATCAATTTCTGTAGCATTTTCTAAAAAAGTATCAATTAGAACTGGATGTTCAGGTTCAACTTCAAAAACTTTTTCAATAAACTTTTCCATTTCAGGTAAGCTATAAAAAATTTCCATTGCACGACCACCTAAAACAAAACTTGGTCTAACTAAAAGTGGAAAACCTAAATTCTTTGCTATTTCTATTGCTTCATTAACAGAATGTGCTGATGCACATTTAGGTTGGTTTAAGCCAAGTTCTTGAAGCACCTTACTAAAAAGTTTTCTATCTTCAGCAAGCTGAATATCTTTTACTTGTGTTCCAATTATTTTTACTCCTCTGTCTTCAAGTGACTTGGCAATATTTAATGGAGTCTGTCCCCCAAACTGAACAATTACACCATCAGGTTTTTCAGTTCTGTAAATATTAAAAACATCTTCACATGTCAATGGTTCAAAATATAATCTGTCTGAAACATTGTAATCAGTTGAAACTGTTTCAGGATTTGAATTTATCATTATGGTTTCGTATCCTTCTTCATGAAGTGCAAACGATGCATGCACACAACAATAATCAAACTCAATTCCTTGACCAATTCTATTTGGACCTCCACCTAAAATCATGATTTTCTTTTTACTTGAAGGCAGAACTTCAGTTTCTTCCTCGTATGTCGAATAAAAATAAGGAGTATAAGATTCAAATTCACCAGCACAAGTATCTACTGTTTTAAATACCGGATAAACATTATGTTTTTCTCTTAATTTTGCTATATCAATTTCATGGATTTGAGTTGAGATGCATTCAGCAATTTGCTTATCACTAAATCCTAATCTTTTTAAAGAAAGTAATCTTTCTTTATTATCAATTGAATTAATATTTTCTTTTTCTAACTTTTTAACTTCTAAAACAATCTCATTTAAATGTGCAAGAAACCATTCATCAATTCCACATGCTAAAGATATTTTTTGAATAGTTAATCCATTATATAAAGCACTAAAGAGTTGTTTAATCCTAAAAGGAGTAGGAGTACAAAGTTTGTTTAAAAGTTCTTCATTTGAGAGACTTAAAAAAGTTTTATCATAAAAGCCGCTCATTTTTATCTCAAGTCCTCGCAGTGCTTTCTGGAATGATTCAATAAAAGTTCTTCCAATTGCCATTACTTCTCCTACAGATTTCATTTGTGTAGTTAAAGTATGATCAGTATTTGGAAACTTTTCCCATGCAAAACGAGGAATCTTAGTTACTACATAGTCAATGGCAGGTTCAAAGCTTGCATAAGTGGTTTTTGTAATATCGTTAGGTATCTCATCTAAAGTAAGGCCTATTGAAAGTTTTGCTGCAATTTTTGCAATTGGGAATCCAGTAGCTTTACTTGCAAGTGCACTTGATCTTGAAACTCTTGGATTCATTTCTATAACTACTACACGACCATCTTTTGGATTTACTGCAAATTGAATATTACTCCCGCCTGTTTCTACACCAACTGCCCGGATAATTTTTATAGCTGCATCACGTAAGATTTGATATTCTTTATCACTTAATGTTTGAGCTGGTGCAACAGTAATAGAATCGCCTGTGTGAATTCCCATCGGGTCAAAATTTTCAATTGAACAAATAATTACAACATTGTCAGCTAAGTCTCTCATTACTTCCAACTCATATTCTTTCCAACCTAAAACACTTTCTTCAAGAAGAACCTGATGAATAGGACTAATTTCAAGTGCTTTCTCCAGCATTTCTTCAAGTTCATCTTTGTTATATGCAATTCCTCCACCAGTACCTCCTAAGGTAAAAGCAGGTCTTAAAATTAAAGGATAGCCAATTTCATTTGCTAAATAAATCCCATCAATTTTTGAACGAGCTATATAAGATTTTGGAACTTGAAGCCCAATTTGCTCCATCTTTTTTTTAAAAAGTTCTCTATTCTCTGCAAGTTCTATTGCTTCTAATTTTGCACCAATTAATTCAACATTAAATTCTTTAAGTATTCCATTTTTTGAAAGTTGAACTGCAACATTCAAAGCTGTCTGACCACCCATTGTAGAAAGCAGTGCATCTGGTCTTTCTTTTTCTATTATTGCTCTAACAAATTCAGGTGTTATTGGTTCAATATATGTTTTATCTGCAAAATCAGGATCAGTCATAATGGTGGCTGGATTTGAATTAATTAATATGACTTCATATCCTTCTTCTTTTAATGCTCTTGCTGCTTGAGTACCTGAATAATCAAACTCACATGCTTGTCCTATTACAATAGGACCTGCACCGATTAATAAAATCTTTTTTATATCTTTTCGTTTCATTTTTAGGAATTTATCCCTCCTTTTCCTTGCTTAATTCTTCTACGAAAGAAAGTAGATTCTTTTCAGTTGTAAAAAATCTTATACCAAGCCCATCCCAGGTGTAATGATTTGAAATTACATTGCCAGCATCAATCCAACACATTGCAGAATATCCTTTATGTGCTCTTTCTAAAATAAACTCAAATGATGGCTCTATTGGCTCAAATGCAAACATCTTAGTTTCTTTATCGTTTAAAAAGTTTTTAATGCCATTAATTAAATTTTCTATTTCATTTATTGGTTTTAATGCAAGTACGTAATCTCCAGCTCCTTTATTTTCTTGACTTAATTCATATATTAATTTTTTTTCAGCACTTTGAAGAATAATTTTATAAGGAATCTCTGTCTTATCTTTTAAAAAAATTAATTCTAAACTTGATTTTATTTCTTCATCTTCTGAAACTAGCTTTGCCATTATGTTTATTTATATCATGCAGGACTTAATAAGGCATGTCCTTACATAACATGATATTCTTTATAACATATGCAGATATACACACAAATTAAGCAAAACATTTTTCCAGAAGGTAGCAGTGTAGCACTTGGTGTTTTTGATGGAGTTCATTTAGGACATATTGAAATTATAAATAATGCAATTAAATTTAGTAAAGGAAATAATTTCCCATCAGTTGTAGCTACTTTTTTAAATCATCCCCACTCTGAAATTACAGGTCAGCCACCTCTACTGCTTACAACATTTGAAGAAAGAGCTGAATTAATTAAAAATTTAGGAATAGATACGATCTCAGCTCTTGAATTTGATTCAAAACTAAGACATATGTCTGCCCAAGATTATTTCACGAAAATCTTAGTAGACTCACTTAATTCAAAATTTATTAGCATTGGATATGATCATAAGTTTGGTTTTAATCAAGAAGGAAATTCTGATAAATTAAAAGAATGGGGTAAAAAATTTGGAATAATTGTTAAAATTAATCCTCCAGTTAACATCCACGATGAACCTGTAAGCAGTACAAGAATTAGAAAAGATTTATTAGCAGGACAAGTCAAGATAGCTAGCAATTTACTTGGAAGATATTATTCACTAAGTGGCAAGATTACTCAAGGACTCAAACGTGGAAAAGAACTAGGATTTCCAACAGCAAACTTAATGATTTCAAGTGGACTAGTAATTCCTGCTAGCGGAGTTTATGCAGGATATGCTACTCTCAGTTCCAAAACCTCGAAACCTCAAAACCTCGAAACCTCAAAATTACCATGTGTCATAAACATTGGTCATTGCCCTACCTTTAAAGAAGAAACCGCTGAACTAAAAGTAGAAGCACATATTTTAAATTTTCCATATAAAGAACTTTATAATCAAAGGCTAAAAATAGAATTTGTAGAAAGACTAAGAGATGAAGAAAAGTTTGCAACAAAAGATGAATTAATAAGACAAATTAAAAAAGACTGTTCAAGAGCCTACTTGCTTTTCAAGATTTAACACCTCGTCTAATTTATTTTTTTCTAAGAGCTTTTTTTCAAGACAAATGTCTTTAATAGGCTTGCCGGTTGAGACTGCTTCTTTTACTATTTCTGCTGTTTGCAAGTAACCAATTAAAGGATTTAAAGCAGTAGCATTTGATACACTGCCTTCAGCATATTTTCTACACCTGTCTACATTTGCCTTAATTCCTTTAACACACTTTTCATTCCATATCTTTAAAGCATTAGTTAAAACTTTTATACTGTGAAGTAAATTAAAATTTATTACTGGCATCATTACATTTAATTCAAATTGGCCAGCCTGGGATGAGTACTCAATAGCACATGAACAACCAATAACCTGAAAACAAACCTGATTTAACATTTCAATCATTGAAGGATTTACTTTCCCGGGCATTATTGATGAACCTGGTTGTACAGGAGGAAGTTTTATTTCTGAAAGTCCTGTTGTTGGTCCTGAATCCATTAAGCGTAAATCATTACAAATCTTTGTAAGATCTAATGCAAAATTTTTCAAGGTACATGAGACTAAAACAAATGGTGCCATGCTTTGCATTGAAAGCATTAAGTCTTGTGTACCTTGGAGTTCAAAATTACTAAGCTTGCTAAGTTCAGATACAATTCTAGACTGATATTCAGGATGAGCATTTAAACCTGTGCCTGCTGCTGTTCCACCTATTCCTAAAATTTTCAACTCAGATAATGCATTTTCTAATCTAATTTTATGATCATGAAAAACTCTTGAATAAACCTGAAACTCTCTTCCTAATCTAACTGGTACTGCATCCTGAAGATGCGTTCTTCCAGCTTTTATAACACCAAAAAACTCAGTCCCTTTTTGTGCTAACTCTTTTGAACATTCATCTAATACTTTTAATAATTCTTTTGACTTAATTAAAGCTGCTAATCTCATTGCTGTTGGGAAAAAGTCATTTGTAGATTGGGCACAATTAACATGATCATTTGGACTAACGATTTTATAATCACCTTTTTTACCACCCAATAGTTCAATTGCACGATTTGCTAAGACTTCATTTGTATTCATATTGTGTGAAGTTCCAGCACCAGCTTGATAAATATCAACAACAAAGTTTTCAAGTAATTTTCCTTCTAACACCTCATCACAAGCTTTAATCATAGCAAGAGAAATCTTTTTATCTATCTTGCCTAATTCAGCATTTACTTTTGCTGCTGCTTTTTTTATAAATATACTTGAGTAAATAAAATCTAAATCTGCTTTAATTCCTGAGATTGGGAAATTATCTAGAGCTCTTGCTGTTTGAACACCATAATATGCTTCATCTGGTAACTGAAAAACGCCCATTGAATCTTTTTCTTGCCGCATGACTATTTATACTATCATGGAGACAATTTCTATGTTAAAATCCAACTCATGCCTGATATAAATCTATTTTACTTATTTACGGCACTACTTTATGGCATGGTTCATGCAATGGAGCCAGGTCATGGTAAAAGCCTTGTTGCAACTTTTGTATTAAGTACAAAAATAAACAAAGCAAGAGATGCTTTTTTAATTGGACTTATTGCTTCAATTACACATACTGCAAGCGTTTATCTAATAGGATTTTCAGGCCTTAAATTTTTAGAATTTATTTCACCAATTGACAAAGAAATCTTTATTAATTTTGTCGCAAGTTTGCTAATTTTTTTAATTGGGCTTTGGCTTATGTGGGATAGAATTATTAAGCCATTATTCCACCATGAGCATAAACATCAATGTTCAGTACATGAAGTCTTAACTAAAAATTTAAAAATTACAAATATTTTATTAATTGGGCTTACTGCAGGACTTGTACCATGTACAGGAGGATTAGCAGTATTTATGACAGCTACAGCAGTAAGCGGATTTCATAATTTGTTAAATGGTTTCTTATATGTTTTGTCTTTTAGTATTGGTCTTGGAATAGCATTAAGTTTAGTTGCATTATCCATGATTTTTAGTCAAGGATTTTTAAAATCCTTACTACAAAAATCAATGAGCAATATTGAAAAATCATCTGGTGTAATTAGTGCAATTTTAATTTATACTTTGGGATTAATACTCCTTACTGGTAGTGTAGTAAAACTAATTCCTGAAAGAAGTCATCATCATGTTGACCATCATTTAGGTCGCTAGGTTGCAAACAGGACAACTTTTGTTAATATCTTGTACTTTAAATTCATAAAACGTTCCATCTAAAGCATTAAACTTTAAAACCTTGTTTGTAAGTGGTTTTCCGATACCTAAAATTAGTTTAATTGCTTCATTTGCCTGAATGATACTTAACACACCAACACAAGTACTTAAAACACCAATTTCTTTACAACTTTGTCTTAAATTGTCTGGTATTTTATCTGGGAAAAAACATCTAAGACATGCAGACTTTTTAGGAATTATTGTTAGTATTTGTCCTTCAAAACCAATTACTCCAGCATGAATTAATTTCTTATTTAATAAAACACAACTATCATTTAGTAAAAACTTATCATTAAAATTATCAAGCCCGTCAATAACAATCTCAAAATCATTTAAAATGTTTTTTATATTTGTTTGACTTAATTTTTCATTAAATGTAACAACTTTTACATTAGGATTTAATTTATTTATTTTTTCTTTAGCTGAAATTACCTTAGACTTATTTAGATCATCTGTGTAGTGAATAACTTGTCTGTGTAAATTTGATAAATCTACGTTATCGTAATCAATTACACCAATTGTACCAATGCCACTACTAGCAAGGTACAGCAGTGCACTAGAACCTAAGCCTCCTGCACCTGCTACTAACACTTTACTTTTTTGTAAAGCAAGCTGACCTTGGATGCTTATTTCAGGTAGTACTATTTGCCTTGAATATCTTTTTAATTCTTCATTTGTAAGTTCCATAGAAATAATTATACATTGTATTAGTGGTCAGATAGGCTGTCCCTATTGTTCATTACCTAATCTTAAACAAATAAACTACAAACAATGCTTTTAGAAAAAATTATTTAGTGGTAAACCTATAAATTTCCGCGAGAGGAAATATTTTACCGATAATTAAATTAAAGCTACATTTTTTGGCTGAAAAGTAGTTTGTAAGCTGGGTTAAAAAAGGTGAACAAGAGCACAAATTTTATAATTTGTTTTTGTATTGCATTTACAACAAGTACGTATAGCATGTGTGTATATGCTGAAGATGGAAATAGTAGTGATACTACTTCTACAACACCAATTATTTCTGTAGATCCTGCTGATCCTTTTGATATAGATGATACAGATCAAACTAATACAGAGCAAAATTAAATATCAATATTAACTACACCAACAGGACAAGAAGTTACACACATTTCACAAACTGTACATTTTGGTTCAATAAACTCAAGATGAAAGTTTTTATCAAGCTTTAAAGCACCTGCTAAACAAACAGAGATACAAGCTCCACAATGAGTACATTTATCCATATTAAAAGTAACTTTTCTTGCAATTTCAGTAACCTCTATTCCATATTCTTTTATCCTCTTAATTGCTTCATCTAATTTTTCAGGCAAGCCATCCATCTCCATAACTAATTTTCCTGTTTCTTCAGGTGCAATCTCAGCCCTTAAAATATTGCTTGCAATATCGTATTCCTTAGCTAGTATGTAAGTAATAGGTGTTTGAATTTGATTTGGCGGGAAATCAAGGATTACTCTTCTGCGAGTACGTAATAGAATGCTTTCTGTGCTGTCCTTTTTCTTTCGAGACATATCTTAATTTTACACTCAATTTAAAATATTTTTCTAGGCAACGTTCTCCAAGAGACTGATAGCAATAAAAATATACTAAAAGTATCAACTACTAATGCAGTCCCGCCATAACTTAAAAACGGTAATGGCACACCAGTAATAGGCATAATACCTACAGTCATTCCAATATTGACAAAAATATGAAAGGCAAAAAAAGAAAATATTCCAATAGCTAAAAAACTAGCAAACTTATTGTTTGAATCTTTTGCAATTACTAGGATCCTGCTTAAAATAATTGCAAATAAACAAATTACTATTACAGCACCAATAAAACCAAATTCTTCGCCTAGCGTAGAAAAAATAAAATCAGTATGTTGAGCAGGGATATAATCTCCTCTTGTTAATCTTCCATTTTGCCAGCCGTAGCCAAATAGTCCTCCATTCCCTACTGCTAAAAGACTTTGTATTATATGGTACCCAGCACCCTGAGGATCACTTTCAGGGTTTAAAAAAATTGTTAGTCTTCTTTGTTGATAAAGTTGCAGCATGCTCCATAAAACAGGCCTAATAAAACCAATTATAAAATTAAGAAAGACAATTGTTGAAATCCATAAAACAAGCCAAGGAGATCTCCACACTTTGTAATTTATTATTAGCCATAAAAGCAAAAACAACATAAATAAAAGAAATGAATTTGTTACAGTTAATTCAATTATTTTATTGTTAAATTCAAAAGTACCAAAACTATAAATAATGTCTCCAGTTGCGTTTAGTATTAAGCTAAGGACAGGTGAGACACAAATTAATAAGTGTGTAACAGATGCTCCTGCCCAAAATGCCATCCCTAAATAAATTGAAATAAATACTAGAGAAGTACCAAGATCAGGTTGTTTAAGTATAAGTAAAACTGGAATAGCTATTATAAAAAAAGAATTTAAAATATCAAAATAGTTTTTAATAGGGTGTTTTAAAAACCAAGCAGCTAAACTAATAAGGATTCCAACTTTTGCAATTTCAGATGGTTGTATTTTTACTATCCCAAAATCAATCCACCTTTGAGCTCCCATAGCTGAAGTTCCCATAAACAAGACTACAAGCAAAAGGAAAACGTTAAAAACGTAGATCCAAAGAGAAATTTTTTGCCAGAAATTAATATTTATGAATAAAACTGCAGTACCTAAGAAAAAAGCTAATATTGTAAATAAAAATTGTTTTAGTACAAAAGCTTCACTTGATGCACTTTTTAATAAAAACAAATCAAAAATTAATAAAGCTATTACAGACCCTAAAAGCCACCAATCAAAATCTTTAAAATCTGACCACCTTCTAACTACAAAATCTCTCTCACTGATAATTTGCATCTTTTGCATCTTTTATACTAAGACTAAGTCTATGTTCGTTTGGTGCAAAACGTTTAACTAATACTTTTACCGTGTCACCAACTTTTAAATAATCATCTGTTTTAGGGGATTCTGATTCATTTGTTATTTCTGAGCGTGGTACTAGTCCTTCAACACCAGGATGAACTTCAATAAAAACTCCAAAGCTGGCAACTTTACTTACAGTTCCTTCAATAATTTCATTGTCATTTATCTTTCCTCTTAATTCATTCCATGGATCGCTTTGCATTCTTTTTAAGCTAAGACTGATTTTTACTCTGCCACTAACATCTCTATCAATTTTTAAAACTTTTAATTGTACTTCTTGACCAACTTTTAAAATATCTTGAGGATTATGTACCCTTTGCCAAGAAAATTCAGAAATCGGGAGCAGTCCATCAATACCACCCAAATCAATAAAAGCACCAAAATCTGTAACTCTTACAACCTCGCCGCTTATAATCTGACCTACTTCAAGATTTTGAATTGTTTTTTCCATTAAATCTGCTTTCTCATCTTGAATAGCTAATTTTTGTGAAAAAATTAATTTATTTTTCTTAAAATCAAGTTCCAATACTTTTACATTAATGTTGCTTCCAAGTAAACTTTCTTGTTGGGAATTTTTTATCCGCAATTGACTGTTTGGAATAAAACCCTTAATTCCAAACAACTCAACAATTGCTCCTCCTTTTACAAAGGAAGCAATTGTACCTGAAAGAATTTCATTTGCTCTTTTTGCTTCTTCTAATTTATTCCAACCTTGAGCTTGATTAACTTTTTTTAAAGATAAAATAACTTTTTCTTCTTCTGTCTCATCATCTCTAAGAACATAAAAATCATGTTCTTCTCCAACTTTAACTAGTTCTTCAATTTTTACTCTTCTAATTTTATTAGTTAACTCTTTATATGGTAAAAATGCTTCTGTCTTACCACCAATATCAACTAAAGCTCCGTCCTTTTCTAAAAAAATAATTTTTCCTTTTACTATATCTCCTTGTTGAACCTTAAATTCATAACTCCCTTCTTTTAAAAGCCTCTCGAATTCTGCCATTTTATCTGTCATGTTTTTTTATACTTACCTTCCTTACTTTAAAAAAATGATGCGAACTATATATTATAACGTATATTACGATCTAGTTACCTTAGAAGTTACCTAGAAAGAATTGCTTCACCACGAAATGCGTAAATAGGAATCTTGTTTTCATATACTGTTGTTTGAAATATTGTAAAAAGTTCATTATCATTTATTCTGAAAATCTTACCTCTAACTATTTCATTCCAGTCTAAGCTTGTGGCCTTGGTCCAGTAATTAATTTGACTTTTATTAAAAACTTCTACATTTACAAAACCATATTTAATTTCATCTTGCAATATTTTTAAATCTGACAATTTGTTGTCATGGGTATAAAAATTAAAAAGGATATTATAAGAGCCAAATTTAATTAAATCATAAACATTCTTTTTTACAGTTCCATGATTTTCCCAAATAATAGAACTTTTATCTAAAGCAAATGATCCTGACCATGTTCCTTGTAGAGTGGTTAAGTTACCTAATTCTATATAGTTGTTTTTTTCTGTGCTAGTAAAAAAATCAGGCTTGTTAGGATTCTCAAGGTAGTTAATTTTAGCTTTAATATTGCTTCTTGATTGCTCTTCCTTAAAACCTATACCTAGAGTACTTAAAGTATGAAAAAGTAGAAAAACACAAAAAATAATATTTGGAAGATTAATTAAATTTAATTTTCGAGTGTTTGATTTTAACAACCTTTAACAAATTTAACCATACTGCATGTTTAGCTAGGGCTTCCCCTGATAGCAAACCCTTTATTTTGCCTAAAACATTAGAGTAAGCAAAATATATCTATAACAAGGAGAACAAGACTATGCAAGATTTACGTACAGCCCTAATTGCATTAAATGTATCTTTAAATCATGAAAACTTATACAGATTTTTCAACAATTTAAAAATCCAAATAAGCAATCGATCTACTATAAACACAAAAGAAAGTCTGCTCTTAGAATTAGAAAACACAAAACCAAATTTTTTATTTATATCCTCAGCATTGCCAGGAGTAATTGAGCTATCAGAAGTTCTTGTTAAAGCAAAGAAATTATTACCAAATACAAAAGTAACTATAATAATTAATGAAAATGACAAACCAAAAATTTTAAACTATTTAACAAGCGGAGCTGATGCACTTATATGGGGTGAGAATTTTTTAGAGTCAACAGAACTTGCAATGAAACAATTAAAAAAAGAACAACTGTTTTTATGTGGGAAAACAACACTTGAGCTAAGAACAATTTTGCAAACACATAAAGTAGAAACATTGTCAAACAAAGACTTGCTAGAGCTTCTTACTGCAAGAGAGACTGAAGTACTTCATTCTTTAACACAAGGAGTAAATTACAAACAAATTGCTAAACTATTATTTATTAGTGAATCAACTGTAAAAACACACGTTAACAATATATTTACTAAACTCAATGTCAGCGACCGTACTCAAGCAGTTTTATATGCCCTGCGACATGGCATAGAAAGCTTAGCAAAGAAACCTAATATACTTAGAGACATAACAAACGAAGCCTTACACAAAAACCAGCTTTCTGTATAATAAAAGATGTTTTGCTAACTAAATAGAAATCTATGCAACACAAAAGAGTTGTAATAACTGGAATTGGCCCTGTAACTTCTGTAGGTATAGGAAAAGTTGATTTTTGGGAAAGTCTGAAATCAGGCAAAAGTGGTGTTTCTAGGATTAGTACTAGTGAAAATAAAGATTGGGAAAAAGTTGATATAAAAATTGCAGGTGAAATTAAAAATTTTTATTTAGAAAATTACTTTACTGATCCAAAACTTTTAAAAACATTACAAAAAGATATGGATAAAGTTACTCAGTTTGCTGTTGTAGCAAGTAAGCTTGCAATTGAAGATTCATTAATTAATTTTTCAAAATTAAATACTGAGAGAGTTGCTGTATTTGTTGGAACTGGTATTGGTGGTATAAACACCACCTGTAATGATCAAACCATTTTAATAACTGAAGGACAAAAAAAAATTGGTGTAAGAACAATTATAAGACTTATGCCAAATGCACCTTCGGGTTATATCGGTATATTATGGGGATTAAAAGGCAGAGCGAAATCTGATTCTACTGCTTGTGCTAGCGGACTTGATTCTATGCTAGATGCATTAAACTGGATTAGATTAAACAAAGCAGATGTAGTTATCACAGGTGGAACTGAAGCTACAATAAACCCAGTAAGCATGGCATCTTTTAGTAACATGGGTGCACTTTCAAAAAGAAATTGTTCTCCGGAAATGGCATCTTGCCCTTTTAGTAAAGAAAGAGATGGTTTTGTAATGGGTGAAGGATCAGTAGTATTTGTATTTGAAGAACTAGAACATGCAAAAAAAAGGGGTGCTAAAATCTATGCTGAAATTATAAGTGGTGGTGCTACTTGTGATGCTTCACATATTACTGCTCCACATGAAACAGGAGATGGTAGTGCACGTGCAATGCTTGAAGCTATTAAAGATGCAAGAATTAAGCTTGAAGATGTAGACTACATTCATGCACATGGTACATCAACTCCTTTAAATGATAGTAGGGAAACACTTGCTATTAAAAAAGTATTTGGTGAACATGCTAAAAAGCTTGCTGTTACAAGTTCAAAATCTATGACTGGCCATTTAATTGGTGCTGCTGGTCCACTTGGAGCTGCTGCAACCGTTTTAACAATAGGGCATGGAATTATCACCCCAACAATTAATTACCAAACCCCTGATCCTGAGTGTGATTTAGACTATGTACCAAATAAAGCAAGAGAACAAAAAGTAAATATTGCATTAGTATCCGCTTTAGGATTTGGAGGACATAACACAGTATTAGCACTTAGAAGAATTTAAAATTAATTTATACAAAATACGTATTTGAAAATATTTTTAATCCTGTTAAACTAAATCCAATTAAAAAATATTTTTTAAGAAGGAAAAAATTAATATGCGAGTTCAAAGAACACCATCACTACTTAGTCCTACTATCTGTATACAACATGCGCCAGTTAACTTCCCAGATGATCTTCCTTACCGAAACCAAAGAAAAAGACTAGAAATTGGACCCATAGAAGGTAATGCATTAATTGTAACTTTGCAAGATGCAATAATAAAAGATAAACAAAATATTCAAATAATAGGTGAGCAACTATTTCATATCATGGATAAGTATTTGCCTCTTATTCCTCTCATTCCTCCATCCCAAGATGGAGTACCTAGTACTGGTAAAAGAACATTAGTTTTAAATTTTCAAGAGGTAGACTATATGAGTTCTGCTATTTTTGGGAAATTTATTACTCTAAATAAAAAAGCTAAAGATGGTGGACATAAGTTAATACTTTGTAATATAATTCCTAACATCTATGAAGTATTTGAAATAACTAGCCTGAATAGACTGTTTACCTTTGAAAAAGATCTTGACAGTGCTATAGCTAAAGCAAATGCATGATTACCAGCCTTTTTCTTTAAGTTTTTCCCAAACCTTTTTTGATTCTTCAGGCATAGATACCCAAAAGAAATCTCTCATTTCTTCTAATATTTCTAGCTTTTTCTCTGGAGATAAATCCATGTATCTTTTTAAGTGTTCTACATCAATAAAGTCATCATCACCTGAGTTAGCTCTCATAAGTAATATCCTCCATTTCAGATAAAACTTTAATGTCAATTAAATCACGTGGTCTTCCAGCAATTTGCTTTAATTTGGTTAGGTCAGGTATTGAGACAATCGGGATTTCAAAATTTTTAATTTTAATAATTTTCCTATTTTTATAAGCCTCTTCAAAATTTAAATAATCAAGAATCATTACATCAACTATATCTATTTCATTGTCTGTATTATATAAAGAAAATACTTTCATATTTTTTTCATTGATCCACTTTTCCCTCTTTGCCTTATCAGCTATTTCTTCAATCTCAACTGGTACTCTTGGCTTAAAATGTAATTTTCTCATTACAACCGCAAATTTATTTATATTTTCCTCATTCAGTAAAATAAGAAGGTCAAGATCATGAGTAGGCCTTTTGTAACCATGAAAGTTAATTGCTACTCCACCTATTACTAAATATTTTATCCTAGCTTCACTAAGTTCTTTAAGGATTGGTTCGTAAAACATAAGGTTTTTGCTTTACCTTCTTCTTACCTTCATCTCATATTCACCAGATTTAAACATAGACTTTAGTTCATTGCAAATTTGAGTAGCAGTTCTTCTTAGTTCAAAAGAATACAAATCAATAGCAGCAGATCTGTATTCAGGCCATGTATGAACTGTAAATTGTATACCATCAGCACAAACAATAGCAGTAACACCAAACGGTTGAAATTGATAAAAGGTTTGGATTTTAGGTTCTAATTTAAATTCTTCAAGAATTTTTTTTACTTTTTGCTCTAATAAACTTGCTTTTGCAAGTGCTTTATCATCACACTGATAAAGATCTAAAAGCACATGAACACGATTTATCTTTGTGTCTTTTTTTAACTTTAAACTTTGAATTGATCTTATTGTACGATAAGACCTTAATGACTTTATGTTTTTATTTTGCTCGTTCATTTAGTTAATTGTTGCTTTTCGTAATTTTCATATCTAAACTTTGCACCTTCTAATTCTTGTGGGATTTCTATAGGATACTCACCACTAAAACAAGCAGTACAAAATACTTCTCTTTGCAATCCAGTTGCTTTTATCATTCCTTTATGACTTATATATTCTAAACTGTCTGCTCCAATGAATTTTGTTACATCAGTTAAAGACTTGCTTTTAGCTGCAATTAATTGATCGCGTGAATCTATATCAATTCCATAAAAACAAGGCCATTGTACTGGAGGAGAGCTTATTCTCATATGAACTTTTTTAGCACCTGAATCTCTTAGTAAAGCAACAATTTTTCTTGAAGTATTTCCTCTAACAATTGAATCATCTACTACTACAATTTTTTTGCCTGCAATTATGTCCCTTAGTGGATTTAGCTTTAATCTTATGCCAAGCTCTCTTAACATTTGTGATGGTTGAATAAATGTTCTCCCAATGTATCTGTTTTTTATTAATGCTTCTGTAAATGGTAACTTTGATTCTTCTGCAAACCCAATTGCAGCAGGAGTACCTGAATCAGGCACAGAAATCACATAGTCAGCATCTACAGGTGCTTCCTTGGCAAGTTGTCTTCCTAATTCAGTCCTGAAATGATAAATACTTAAACCTTTAAAAATACTATCTGGTCTTGAAAAATAAATTAGCTCAAATATACAATGATGAGGTTTAATTTCTTGTACAAGCAAGCTTGATTCAATATTTTGATTTTTACTAATATACACAATCTCACCAGGAGCTATATCTCTAATAAATGTTGCACCTAAAATGTCTAAGGCACAGCTTTCTGATGCAATGACATGATGCCCATTACTTGTAATTCCAAGACATAAGGGCCTAATACCATCAGGATCTCTAACACCAATTAAATAATCATTTGTACCAATAACAACTGAAAATGCACCTTTACAATTTTGAAAGATCTTACTTATTGCTATTTTTAAATTGTTTTCATTCTTAAGTTCATAAAGAATTAGTTTTACCATTACCTCACTATCAGTTGTAGATTCAAATGTGTAACCTTCATTGAGTAAAAAATTTCTTAAATGTGTTGCATTTACTAAATTACCATTATGTGCAAGAACAATTTTTGTGTTTTGGTAGCTTACTAGAATTGGCTGGGCATTATAAATATTGTTTGATCCAGTTGTTGAGTATCTTGTATGCCCAATAGCTATATCTCCTTTTAACTTTGCTAAAACATTTTCATCAAATACCTGACTAACTACTCCAATATTTTTATGAAGGTAAACATCTTTGTTATCAAAAGTTGCTATCCCACAACTCTCTTGTCCTCTGTGTTGTAGAGCATAAAGACTAAAAAATGTAAGCCTGGCAACTTCTTCACCAGGAGCAACTATACCAAAAACCCCACATGCTTCTTTAATACTCATGTTTAATTTTTTTTCGTTTACCTATAAAATTATATCTTGTTAGAAGATAGAAAAACTAAAAAATACATTGAAAACAGTAAAAAAACAAGGTTTTTAACCTTACTTTGTTTTGTGCTATGTATAAAAAGGGAATATTAAGTATAAAATAAAATACTAACCATGAGTGATTCTAATTCTAAAAGTAGAGTTTTAGTTTTAAATGCATCATACGAACCATTGAATATTTGTAATTGGAAAAGAGCAGTAATTTTAATTTTCAAAGGGAAAGCTGAACAAATAGAACATAATGGGAAAGTAATATATCCTAACTTTCACATTCCTAGTGTAATAAGGCTAAGAAAGTACATAAGTGTGCCACATAAAGAAATCCCGTTAACACGAAAAAATTTAATGTACAGAGATCAATTCTCTTGTCAATACTGTGGAGCCAAAACAAGTGACTTAACAATAGATCATGTAATTCCTAGAAGCCGAGGTGGCAATGATTCTTGGGAAAATGTTGTGGCTTCTTGTCAAAAGTGTAATGTAAAAAAAGGAGATCGCACGCCAAAAGAAGTTGGTATGCATCTTTTAAAACATCCAAGAACTCCATATGGCCATTTGTATTTTGAAGCAAAAAGACTTGCAGTATCTGTTTTTCCAAATTGGCAAAAATATATAATTGGGATGACTGCGTGAGAACTTTATTCTTTGGTATAGCAAAAATCTTTTTAACAACTTTTTTAGTTGCATCAATTACATTTTTATTACTTTATCTTGTACCAGGAAGTCCATTTGTTGGAAATAAAAGTTTGCCACCAGAAACAATTGCAAACTTAGAAGCAAAATATAATTTAAATAAACCTGTTTATATCCAATACCTTATGTATATTTCTTCTTTATTTAAAGGTGATCTTGGACCATCATTAAAATATGTAAACAGATCTGTAAGTGAGATTTTATTTTCAGCAATGCCTGTATCTTTTACTTTAGGTTTTCTTGCACTAGTAATTTCAATACCACTTGGAATAATTATTGGGGTTATGTCTGCATATTTCAAGAACAATGTGATCTTGCTACTTCTAGTTCTTCTTGGAATCTCTTTACCTAATTTTTTAATAGGAGCAATTTTAATAAACATATTTGGATTAAAGCTAAAAGTTTTACCTGTTGCTTTATGGGAAAGCCCACTACATATGATTTTGCCTGTTATCACACTTTCTTTTTTGCCAATGGCTTACATTGCAAGAATAGTTAGATCTCAAATGCTTGAACAATTTGGAGAAGAATACATAAAAACAGCATTAGCAAAAGGACTTCCAATACATAAGATTATTTTTAAGCATGCATTTAAAAATTGTTTAATTTCTTTAATCACAATTTTAGGTCCAATAATTGCAATTTTAATTACAGGCTCATTTGTAGTTGAGTATCTTTTTGCAATTCCTGGCATAGGAAGATATTTTGTTACTGCATTTACTAACAGGGATTATTTTTTAATTACAGGAACTGCAATTGTTTTTTCATTTATTTTAACTACGTTAAATGTAGTAATTGATTTTTTGTATAAGAAAATTGACCCGAGGATTACATAAGTTTCTTAAACACTTTTTCTGTCACAGCCAATGTCATCTCAATATCCCTGTCACTAATAAACCCTAAATGTCCAATACGAAAGATTTTATCTTTAAGAGTGTCCTGCCCATTTGCAACAGTAATATCCCAATCTTTTTTGTAGGCAGCTCTTATGTCTGGGACTAAAACTCTATTTGGTGGATAAATTGCTGTAATTGCTGCACTAGAATCTTTATCTTCAGTAAGAAGTTTTAAATTAAGTTCTTTAAGTCCAGCTCTTAGTCTAGTTTTTAACCCATCATGTCTTTTAATAATATTTTCTAAACCTTCTTTTTTCATTATTTCAAATGATTTTTTTAATGCACAAACAAATGAAACATTTGGAGTAAATGGTGTTGTTTGTTCATCTAAAGATTTTTTATGTTTTCCAAAATCAAAATAAAATTTTGGGCTCTTGGAATTTTTGTAATATTCCCAAGCTTTTGGACTTACATAAATAAAACTTAGCCCTGGTGGAATCATAAAGCCTTTTTGTGATCCAGAAATTACAATGTCCAAGCCCCAATTATCAATTTCTACATTCATGCAACCAAGACTTGTTACTGCATCAACAATTAACAAGGCACCATGATTTTTTACAATTTTTGAAATTGTTTCTAAATCATTAGCTGCACCTGTAGATGTTTCACTATGTGTAACTGTTATAACTTTAATTTCTTTATTTTTATCTTGAATTAATTTTTCTTCTAAAAGTTTTGAATTAATAACTTTACCTGGTTCTACTGTCATCATTTCAACGCTTGCCCCAAAAGCTTGTGCTATTTGACTAAATCTTTTTCCAAAAATCCCAATTACTAAAGATAAAACTTTAGTGCCTGGTGAAATTACATTTGCAATTGCTGCTTCCATTGCACCAGTACCACTTGCAGTGTAAATAAATGCATCTGAGTCTTTTGTTTTTCCAAGCCACTTTAAATCATTGACACAAGATATAAAAATATCAGAAAACTCTTTTGATCTGTGTCCTATTGGATGTTTTGCAAGTTCTACAAGTACTGTTTCAGGAACAGGTGTAGGGCCAGGGATCATTAAAAAGGATTTATCTTGCATGAGCTAGGGTATAATTTATCATATGCAAGAAAAAATTACAAACAAAAGAACATCAAAAATAGAACGCAAAACAAATGAAACAAGTATAAGTTGTAAATTAAACATTGATGGTAATGGTAGCGGTGTAATTGCTACAGGAATACCTTTCTTTGATCATATGTTAAATCAGTTTAAAAAACATAGCTTTATTGATCTTGACTTAAGTGCAAGTGGAGATTTAGAAATAGATGCACATCATACGGTAGAAGATGTAGGTATTGTTTTAGGAATGGCTATAAAAGAAGCATTAGATGATAGACAAGGAATAGTTCGTTATGCAAATACTAAAGTGCCTTTAGATGAAGCATGTATTGAATGTGTTTTAGATCTTTGTACAAGACCGTTTATTTATTATGATTTAAAGTTTAATAAAGAAAAAATAAATGATTTTGAACTTGAATTAAATCTTGAGTTTTGGAAAGCATTAGCATTTAATGCACCATTTACACTGCACCTTAGACAAATTGCTGGAGCTAATTCACATCACATTATTGAAGCAGCCTTTAAGGCTTTTGCAATTGCATTTGACCAGGCAAAACAAATTGATTTAAGAATTAAAGGATCAAGATCTACAAAAGGGATTATATAATTTTCATATGAACCAAGATAAACTAAACCGTCTAATTCAAGAAGCTTCTCAATTAAATAAAATTGAGAAGCTTATAATAATAAAGTTTCTTGTTGATGACAAGAATAAAGATTCTTTAACTGATAAAGAAAAACAATTTATTGAAGAATCGGAAAAACATATTAGTGAGTTACGTGGTATAAGAAAACAACTTCGAGAAGTGATTAAAAAGTTTGAATGATTTAAAAGTGAGATTAGAACGTGCAAAAGCAGGTTGGAATTACCTCTGGAATTTACTTGAAAATGAAGTTAAAAATCAAAACATTAGCAAAGAAATTTTGATGGTATTGTATCGATATCAGGTTGAACTAGATACTGACAGACACTTGCTTGAACTATATGAAATAAAACTTAAAAATATTGATCCATCTGAAGAAGATAAAGAAACAATAAGTGATGGGCTTTCAAGATATGTAAGTAAGTTTCAAGCAATAGCACTGACAATAGAAAATCTATTAAGAGAATAAGATTATCTCAAAACAATCCTCAGCTCTTAGCTGACTGCTGAGAGCTAATTGCTGATTGCTGATTGCTGACTGCTTTTTCCAGTGGCAATCCTAAAATTGTTTTTATAAATCCTAAGAATAATGGATGTGGTTTTTCAGGACGAGATTTAAACTCTGGATGAAATTGACTACCTACAAACCATGGGTGGTTTTTTAATTCGATTAGTTCAACTAAAGTATTGTCAGGAGAAATACCTGCAAATGTCATTCCTCCTAAATTAAGCCTTTCACGATAAAAATTATTTAGTTCGTACCTGTGTCTGTGCCTTTCATAAATTATTTCATTATCCTCACTGTATACAGTTTTAGATTTTGAACCTGGTAATAAAACGCAAGGATACTTTCCTAGCCTCATTGTTCCACCTTTTTGAGTTATACTTTCTTGATCAGGCATTAAATCTATTACTGGATGTAAAGTATCTGGTGCAAACTCAGTGCTATTTGCTCCTGTTAAACCACATACATTTCTTGCAAACTCGATTACAGCACATTGCATTCCTAAACAAAGTCCTAAATAAGGTAATTTATTTTCTCTTGCATATTTAATTGCATTTATTTTTCCTTCAATACCTCTGTCTCCAAATCCTCCTGGCACAATAACTCCTTCAATATCACTAAACAAATCTTTTAGATCTGTAGTGTTATCCAAATCATCTGACAAAACCCATCTTATTTCAGTTTCTATACCTACATGTGCACTAGCATGATTAATAGCTTCTACAACACTAATATATGAATCTGATAATCTTACATATTTTCCAACAATTGCAATTTTAATTAATTTTTTCCCATTAACTCCTTCTGGCTTTTTAAGCTTATTTACAAGTTCTTGCCAGCTGTTTAAATCAGGAGGACTACTTACAAGGCAAAGTTTATCTAGGATTCTTTCAGCTAAGCCTTCTTTTTCAAGAGCAAGAGGAACCTCGTATATTGATTTTTGATCCTTGCACTCAATTACAGATTCAATTGGAACATCTGTGTAAAGTGATAACTTTTCTTTAATAGCTTTTGGAATTGTTTTTTCAGTCCTACAAACTAAAATGTCTGGTTGAACACCTTTTCCTCTTAAAATTTCAACACCATGTTGAGTTGGTTTTGTTTTAATTTCACTAGTTGCTTTTAAATTGGGTAGTAATGTTGCATGAACATAAGCAACATTTTCTCTTCCAACATCATTTCTAAATTGTCTAATTGCTTCTAAAAAAATTAAACCTTCAATATCCCCAACTGTCCCACCAACTTCTACAATAACAATTTCTGCGCCACTGGTTGTTGCAGCTCTTCTAATTCTTTCTTTAATTTCATTAGAGACATGTGGAACCATTTGAACAGTTCCACCTAGATAATCACCTGTTCGCTCACGGTTTATTACAGACTGATAAATGCTTCCTGCAGTAACATTATTTATTTGACTTAAGTCAGTATCAATAAATCTTTCATAATGCCCAAGATCTAAATCTGTTTCAGCACCATCTTCAGTGACAAAAACTTCTCCATGTTGGTAAGGTGACATTGTACCTGGATCAACATTTAAATAAGGATCTAATTTTTGAATTGTAACTGAAAATTTTCTTGCTCTTAAGAGACAACCAAGTGATGCAGCTAATATGCCTTTTCCGAGGGAACTCACTACTCCGCCCGTTACAAATATGTACTTAGTCATTCATTCTCCTATCTTTGGTACTCTAAAGAACCCATACTCTTCATGTGGTGCGTTTTTTAAGATTTCCTCTCTTTCAAATTGTTTTTTAATAATATCTTCTCTCATAACATTAACTGTTGGTATTGGTTGAGTCATAGGTTCAATATCTTTAGTGTTAACTGTATTTAACTGATCTATATAATCAAGAATTTTAGAAAGTTGTTTTGTGTACAATTCTTTTTCTTCTTTAGTTAAACTTAATCTTGCTAGTTTAGCTACATGTTCAACTTGTTCTTTAGTAATCATTACTATAATATTGTATCAAATGCTTAAACTTTTAAAATGCTCATTTTTTGAAAGACCTACGTTAACTGTAGCACCTGAGTTATTAGGGAAAACAATTGTCTTAAGAGGAAAAAATAAAAAAGAAAGATTAGGAATAATTGTTGAAGTTGAAGCTTATACAAAAGATGATCCTGCATGTCATGCAGCTCGTGGAAAGACTCCAAGAAATGAAGTGATGTTTAGTCATGGAGGTTATAGTTATGTTTATTTTATTTATGGTATGTATCATTGTTTAAATTTTGTTACTGAGAAAAAAGGAATACCAGGTGCTGTATTAATTAGAGCACTTGAAATTCCAAATCATGATGATGTTCGTATAGCAAGTGGTCCTGGCAAACTTTGTGAACATCTTAAAATTACAAAAGCTCATAACAATATAAATTGTTGTAATGAAGATAGCCCTTTAATTGTTGTAAACAATCCTTATTATAAAAATTTTTCAATTGTTCAGGCAAAAAGAATAGGCATAAGAGAAGCAGCACACCTGCCATGGCGTTGGTACATAAAAGATAATCTATCGGTTTCAAAGAAGTAACCATGTAAAATATAAAATATAAACTGTGGAAATAAGTAATTTTGAAAAAACATATATTAATTTTCTGGAGGTGATTAACAAAGCACAGGATGTTGAAACTTTATGCATAGAGACTTTTAAAATTATTCAGAAAATATTTAATACTAGTAGGGTTCAAATTTGGGAAGAAGTTCTTGATACAAATGAAATGTCTGTTTTATTTGAATGTTTTACTAGCAATGATATTTCAATGCTTAAACTAAGAATGCCTTATTTACCTGAAGAGTCCCTTAGAAAAATTAATCAATCGGATGTCTGGGAATATACTAATATTTCTGACAAATATTTAATTAGGTATAAAATAAATTCCCTTCTTGGTCTTGAACTTAAAATAAATACTACAGCAAAAAACTTTTTAATTTTAACTTTTACTGAAAAAACTAAAAAATTAAGTAAGAATGAAATATTATTTTTAATAGAACTAAAAAATCTTCTTGAACAATCAATTATAAAAAATAAAAATTATGAAAAAGCACTTGAAGAACTTAAAAGACTTCAAAGCCAAAGTATAAACCTTAGAGAACAAGATCATCGTAGAACAAATTTAATTAACAACATAAGTCATGAATTTAGAACTCCTCTTTTAAGCATTCTTGGTTACAGTAAAATGCTTTTAACTAAAAATCCTTCTCAAATTACAACTAAAGAAATAATTGAACAAATTTCACAAGCTGCAAACCGGTTATCATCTTTAATAACTGATTTTTTACAAATTAATAAATCTGATTATGAAGGATGGTCAGTAAGTCTTGAGCCAACTGACATAGGTGAACTAATTAAAACTTCTGTAAAAGAATTTAGCAACTTAAATAAAAAACATGAAATCACTTATCATATTTCTAGCAATTGCCTTATTCTAAAGACAGACACAAAATTAGTAAGAGTAGTGCTTGATAATTTAATTTCTAATGCAATTAAATACTCTCCAGATGGTGGAAAAGTAAAAGTTTCTTTAATCTTTCCACCAGAAAAACAAAACTTAGAAATTTCTGTAACTGATGAAGGCATTGGAATTCAAAAAGAAGAAATAAATAAAATATTTGACAGATTTTATCGTGCAAGTGATCCAAAAATTCAAAATATTTCTGGTTCAGGTTTAGGCCTTGCAATCTGTAAAGAAATTCTTTCTATATTAAATGGAAGCATAAAAGCTGAAAGTGTAGTAAACAAAGGCAGCGCTTTTACATTTACATTACCAATTACCTGATTTGTAAAAGTCAGGTAAGTGTTTATACTTCAAGGGGTCCTTTATACCAGCCTCAGCAAAACCTTTTAAACGTAATTGGCAGCTATCACATAATCCACAGGCCAACTTACCTCCTAAGTAACAGCTCCAGGTTAAAGACCAGTCAACGCCAAGCTTTTCACCAAGTTTTATAATCTCCGACTTAGTCATTTTTATTAATGGTGTCTTAATATTAACTGACTTACCTTGAACTCCACTAACAGTTGCAACCTTTGCTAATTCTCTAAACTTATCTATAAACTTACGACGACAGTCTACATAGCCTGAATAATCAACTGAGTTTACCCCTATGTAGATTTCATCTGCACTTAATGCTTCAGCATATGCCAAGGCAAACGAAAGAAAGATAGTATTTCTTGCAGGTACATAAGTATTTGGAATTGATTTGTTTGTCAACAATGATTTTTTATTTCTCTTAAAAAGGTTTCTATTTTGAGGTACTTTAGTTTTAATATCTGTTAAAGAAGAACCACCCCAACTAGTTAAATCAAACTTAATTACTTTATGTTGAACTGCTTGAATTCTTTTAGCTATTTTATATGCACTCTTAAGCTCTCTCTTATGCCTTTGTCCATAATTAAAAGTTAATGTGTAAATCCTAATATTTAAGCAAGGCTTCTTTTTATAGCTTGCAAGATAAGCTAAGGTAGAAGAGTCAAGCCCACCTGAAAGCAAGACAACAATTTTTTTAAAAGAATTTTTTGAGACCATCTTGTTCCAAATCTTGTTAGAAGAATTAGTTTTAGGGTATGTAAATAACAAATAATAAATCATACCTTAAAACAGCACTTAAGAAAGACTAAGAAGTCCATGAATAAAGCTATTTTAATATTTTTATCAGCCCTCTTAATATCAGTAAATATTTCATTGCCCTCAAAGTCCAATACTATTTTAAAAGGCATGGCTAGTGTAAATGATATCTTACCTAGAAACACTAAATTAAAAGTATTTGTAAATAACGATCTTGATTCATTAAAGAATCAAGCAGGTGATGAATTTAATGCAACAGTTTTAACTGACTTTAATGTGAACGATATTGATTTAATTCCTGTTGGAAGTATTGTAATTGGTTATGTTGAAGATATTATGCATGCAGGTAAAGCAAGTATGCAAGGAACTATTGAGGTTTCATTAGATAAAATTGTTTTACCTTCGGGAAAGTACCTTCCTTTAAGTGGTGCAAGATTTGCTGCTGATAGAAAATATACAAATAAAAATCACAAGCTTAAAGGTGAAGGTAATGGTTTAGCAAAAGGGGTTGGAATTGGAGTTTTAAGAGGAGCAACATTAACTTTTATTCCAGGAAGGAAGGCAGTAAGAACTACAGCTGTTGGAGTAGCAGCAACTACTGCAATTTTTAGTGGTGGATGGAGTGTAACTTCAACAGCTGTTATTGGTGGAATAACAGGACTAGCATATGGCTTAAAAAAACATGGACAAGAAGTTATGATTGCACGAGGTCAAGAACTTGAAATATTACTTGATTCAGACCAAGATTTAACTCTTCTTGAATAGCAATGTAGCCTCTTAAGGAAACAATTATTAAATAAAATCTATATCTTAATTGACAATTAACGATTGACGATTGACAATTGTTTTAAAATGCAAATAATTACTTTAACAACTGATTTTGGAGATGTAGATCCATATAGTGGTGTAATGAAAGGTGTAATTCATGCTATTTATCCATACGTACGTATTGTAGATATTACTCACAATATTTCTCCTCAAGATATATTACAAGCAAGTTGGGTCATTGAAAGTTCATATTCTTATTTTCCAGGTGGTTCAATTCATGTTTGTGTTGTTGATCCTGGGGTTGGAAGTTTACGTAAGCCCTTGCTTATTGAAAGTAGAAATTATTTTTTTATAGGACCTGACAATGGAATATTTACAAGTGTTCTTGAAAAAGAAGAAATTAAAACTATAACAGAACTTACTGAAAGTAAATATTGGCTGTCAGTTATTAGTCAAACTTTTCATGCTAGAGATATTTTTTCTCCAGTTGCTGCTTACTTAGCAAAAGGAGTTTCTCCAGGTGATTTTGGAACACCACTTACAAAAGAAGGTTTAATTAAACTACCATCAAACAGTTTTTTAAGAACTGAAAAAGGTTGTACTGGTACTGTAAAATACATAGATCGGTTTGGAAATATTATTACAAATATTCCTGATTCAATAATTCCACCTAAGATCCAAGGAAAAATTAAAAACATTGATTTTAAAGGGTTAGTTTCTAGCTTTTCTGAATGTGAGCCTAATAAGTTTTTTGCAGTTAAAGGAAGCAGTGGTTATATTGAGTTATTTGTAAATAAAGGTAATATTGCAAAACAAATTGGTGCAAAGATTGGTGATAAAGTAGAAGTTAGGTTTTTGTAAAGTTACAGAAAGGTTAAAAAATATGTTAAATATTTCAAACAAAGAAAAAATATTAAATGCATTAAAGAGTAAGAAGCTAGTAAAAATTATTTCTGGAATTAGAAACTACGACAAGCAAAAAACATTGAACATAGCAATTGCAGCTGAACTTGGAGAAGCAACTGCACTTGATATTTGTGATGCTCCTGAAATTATAAAAGCAATCCGGGCTTCTGTTCAGCTTCCACTTTTTGTTTCAAGTGTGGATCCTCTAAAGCTAATTGGAGCTCAATACCTTGGTGCTGATGTTTTAGAAATTGGTAATTATGAAAGCTTTTATAAAGAAGGTAAAATGTTTACCCCATCTGAAATTCTTGAGATTGTAAAATTTATAAAGAAATCAATTACAGTAGAGACGCATAGCTATGCGCCTCTACTGTGTTGCACTATTCCTGCAACACTTGAAATTAAAAATCAAATTAAACTAGCTAAAAAATTGTTGGATCTTGGTGTCGACATATTACAAACCGAAGGCTTTGCATTTCTTACACCTGTTTCTGATAGTAAGGAACAAACTTATAATGATGTTTTAAAAGCTGCTTCCACATTAGCAAACACAATTGAGCTTAGAAAAGCTTTGCCAAATGTAAACATTATTTGTGCAAGCGGGATTACTTTAACAACAGTCCCTCTTGCTTTATCTTGTGGAGCAAGTGGTATTGGAGTTGGAAATTATATTAATTCAATTGTAAGTCAGATAGAAATGACTGAAAAAGTAAAAGAAATAATGGAATGTGTTCTATCCAGTTATGCTACAACTTTAAAAATGACACCCATAAGAATTTAGTTTACCTTTATAATATTTAAATGACACAAGCAGAATCTACTCAAGAAATATCTCCGAGGATTAGAAACCAGCGTCTTGAAAAATTAGAAAGAATAAAAAGTCTAGGGATTAATCCTTATCCTTATAAATTTAAAAGAACCCACAAGGCATCTGACCTTCAAATAAAATATAAAGATCTGACTTATGGTCAAGAAACTAATGACAGAGTTATTGTATGTGGAAGGATTCATAATGAAAGAAATGACTGGATGTTTATTGATTTATATGATGATTCTGGAAAGATTCAACTGTACCTTGAAAAAGAAAAGTTAGACAAGAGAATTACTGAATTATTGCCACTCTTAGATAAAGGAGATTTTATTGGTGCAAGTGGCAATATATTTAGAACACCACGTGGAGAGTTATCTGTTAAAGTTAGTGAACTTACACTTCTTTGTAAATCTTTGTTACCGCTTCCTGAAATTATAGAAGGAAAAAAAAGGCACTTAGGAATTCATGACATTGAAACAAGATATAGACAAAGATACTTAGATTTAATTGTAAATCCAGTACCAAAAGAAACTTTAAAAAAAAGAGCAAAAATAATTTCAGAGATTAGAAATTACTTAGATTTAAAAGGATACATTGAAATTGAAACACCAGTTTTACAAACAGAAGCAGGTGGTGCAGAAGCCAGGCCTTTTGTTACACATCATAATGCTTTAGATCTGGATCTTTATTTACGAATTGCAACTGAACTTCATTTAAAAAGACTTGTTGTAGGTGGACTTGAAAAAGTATATGAACTTGGACGAGTTTTTAGAAATGAAGGAATATCTACAAAACATAATCCTGAGTTTACTTCACTTGAATTATACGAGGCCTATACTGATTACAATAACATGATGGATTTAACAGAAGATTTAATTGAGACTATTTGTTTAAAAACATTAGGTAAGTTACAAATAGAGTTCCAAGGTAAAACAATTGATTTTAAAAAGCCATGGAAAAGAGTTTCAATGCTTGATCTTATAAAAGAACATGCAAAATTAGACTTATCAAATTCTCCGGGTGAAAAAATTATTGAAGTATTTGATGAAAATGTAGAATCAAAATTAATTGAGCCCATCTTTGTAAAAGATTATCCACTTATGGTTTCACCTCTTGCAAAAAAACATCGTTCTATAGAAGGCATGGTTGAAAGGTTTGAACTTTATATAAATGGTTGGGAAATTGCAAATAGTTTTTCAGAATTAACTGACCCACTTGATCAGAGAAAAAGATTAGAAGAACAAGCAAAGAGAAAACTAGCAGGTAATCACGAAGCTCATCCATTAGACATAGACTTTATTACTGCACTTGAATATGGCTTACCACCAACAGGAGGACTGGGGATTGGCGTAGACAGATTAGTTATGTTACTTACTAACTCAGCTAGTATTCGAGATGTAATAGCTTTTCCAACAATGAAGCCACTAGCTTGATTATTTTACGCTAGCAATGCGTCTTCTTTCCCCGTGAACGATCTTTGCTGCACGTCCAATAGATCTTGGGAATTCTCTTCCTCTAGTTAAAACTGTTTCGTCAAAATGAACTGGTTCAAGTGTGTCTAAAACAAAATCAACAGCAAATCTAACATCAAAATCCTTACACGAAAAAATATCTAAGGTAAAAAACTCCTTTTCTGGAAAAGTATGTAAAGCAATATGTGACTCTGCAATTAATACTACTCCGCTAATACCCCAGTCTTCTTTTATGTTTCCACCATCATACTTAAATACATAAGGTGGCATTATTTTTGTCATTTCTAACTTTTCAGGTAATATATCAAGTAATCCACTAATTTTTCCAACGTCTATTAATTTCTCTCTTGGTGATCCATATGCTTCTAACAATAAATGTGGTCCAAACATTCCTTTCTTCCTCCAGCCTTTTTACTTAATTTCGATTTTCGATTTTCGAATCTTGATTATTTGCCCAGTTTAATTTCCAAAATTTTTTTTGTTTGGCCGGAATTGGGCAGTCACCGTTTAGGTGCTAGTAACTATCTTAATTTCCTCCTTTCATTTTTTTTTATTTTTAATTTTTTTCTTTGGCTCTTCACTAATTTCACTAATTTCATTTATTCCCTTTTTTCATTTTTTCTACTACAAAAAATCTTTTAACAAGCTTTAGATTATAACAGCAGATTATCTTATGCAACGAAGCTCCTTTCACATTTTTTTATAAACTTTTCTTGGCAAAAAAAATATTTCTTGTGACAAAGAAAACCTGAAAGCTAGAAATTGCTAAATGGGCGAAATTGTTTGAAATTAAGCTTATTTCTAACATTTGTTGCTTGGTGGATATTTTTTTTTGGATAAAGTGTGCCATAATTTTGCTTGGATATTTTTTTTTGGATTTTATGAAACTATCAATTAAATGGCTTGAGAATTTTGTACCGTTAGACGGAACTAGCCCTGAAGAAGTTGCTAAAAAGCTTACTTTGCACTCCTTTGAAGTAGAAGAAGTTCACAAAATTGGTCCAGAGCTCAAAGGTCCAATTGTTGTTGGCAAGATTCTAGAGGTTCAAAAGCACCCTAATGCTGACAGACTTTTAGTAGCAAGGGTTACTACTGATGGAAAAAATCAGCTACAGATAGTTTGTGGGGCAAAAAATATAAAAATTGGTCAGTTAATTCCTGTTTCACTTCCAGGAGCTATGGTCATAAACCGCCAGGACGGGTCTAAATTAGGAATTAAGACTTCAAATATAAGAGGAGCAGAGTCTAATGGAATGCTCTTATCACCAAGTGAACTAGGTTTAGAAACTACTGACCCAAATAGCATTTTAATCCTTTCTGACAACACAAAAGTTGGTGCTGATGTAATTAATTATCTTTCACTTAGCCAAGATACAGTTCTTGAAGTAGCAGCTCGTTCAAACAGGGGAGATGCACTTTCAGTTTATGGACTTAGCAAGGAAATTAGTGCACTAACAGGTAAAAAACTTAAAGAAATAAAAATTAAGCCTCCTTTTGAAGATAAAACAGTTCAAACCATTAAAAGCAAGATTGAGGACAATAAAGACACCTGTATTTTTTATGCTGCAACAATTGAAGATATAGAGATTTCAGAAAGCCCACACTGGTTAAAAAACTTACTACTATCATGTGGGATTAAGCCAGTAAATAATATTGTAGATATTACAAATTATATTAATTTTTCTTTTGGGCAACCTCTCCACGCTTATGACAGGAAAAAGTTAGATGGCAATGTTTTAACTGCTAGATCTGCTAGAAAAGGTGAAGAAATTATTACAATTGATGGAAAAAATAGAAAGCTAGATAAAGGAATCTTAGTAATAAGTGATAGTAGTAAACCAGTTGCTGTAGCTGGAATTATGGGTGGCAAGGAGTCTGAAGTAAGTGAAAATACAACTGATATTGTTTTAGAAGCTGCAGTATTTAGCCACATAAAGGTTAGAAAAGGCTCAAGAACTATTGGTTTATCTACAGAAGCTTCAAAACGATTTGAGCGTGGGGTGGACAGTAATTTTACATATAAGGCCTTGTTGTACGCCATAAATATGATTGAAGAGTTTGCAAGAAAAGATAATACAGTGCCTAAGGTTGGGCAGATACAAATAGCTGGACAACCCTTAAAAAAAGAGGCTCAAATTAACTTAGAAGTAAAAGAAATTAAAAGAGTTCTTGGCATTGAGCTAGATATAAATGAAACTGAAAGGATACTTAATTCAATAGAATTTAAAACTAAGAAACAAGGAAAAGATTCCTTAGAAGTAGTAGTGCCTTCAAGTAGAGTAAATGATGTAACTCGATCTATAGACTTAGTAGAAGAAGTTGCAAGGATTTATGGGTATGATAAAATACCTGCTTTTCCTCCACCTTCATCTATTTCAGCAAGTAGAATACACAGCTCAATAAACAAGATTAGGAACTATTTTTTAGGAGCTGGTTTTTCTGAAACTTATTTAAGTAGTCTTATTGGAGAACAAATTTTAAGTAATATAGAATTCCCGTTTGATAACTCTAAGTCTATAAGCATGGTTAACCCTCTTTCAAAGGAACATTGTGTACTAAGACAATATCTTTTGCCTGGGTTATTAGAAGCATTAAAGTTAAACCAAAGCTATAAAAATTATGCAGTAAGGCTTTTTGAGATTGGGAAAATATATTATTTAAACAAAACTGCTACAAGTATTAAAGAAACAGGTGTTACTGAAAAATTAAAAATTGCAGGTATAATGTCAGGATTTGAAGAAAACTGGTTCTCAAACAAAAACCAAACTGAAAGTAATAGCTTACTTGAGCTTGCATTTTTTACTATGAAAGGTATTCTTGAAAGATTGTTTTGCTTAGTAGCTACTAAAGTCATATTTAATTTTACAAGTGAGGGCTATCTTCAACCTAACTTATCCTTAAAGGTAATCTTAAACAATCAAGATATTGGTGTTATGGGATGCTTACACCCCAAAATAATAAAAAAGCATAAACTTTTACTTTTTAAACCAGTAATGGTTTTTGAATTATTCCTTGACCCAATTATTACAGAATTAGAAAAGATAAAAACATTTAGAAAAATTTCTTCCCAACCAATGATTGAAAGAGATATAACAGTTGATGTTTTAAAATCAATTAACTCAAGCAAGGTAAAATTTGAAATTGAAAAAGTAGTATCAAGCTTTGTTGTGGATACCAACTTAATTAATACATATGAGCTTGACAATGAAAATGTGAGTTTAACTTACAGACTTAAAATGCAAGAATTAAAAGAAACCTTAACTAGTTCTCAAGCTGATGAAGAAGTAAATAAAATAAAAAATCATTTAAGTTCTTGCCTGGGGGGTAAATTCAGGGTTTAATAGGAAGTACACTGTGTATAAGATTAATAAACCAGTACAAATTATATTTATACCAATTGTAACTATAGGTATAATCCTTTGTGCTATTACTCCTAACTACTTTACTACTACACGGATACTATCTATAACAGCATTACTCATTGGTGAAGCAGGATTAAGCTTTATCCCTGTTTTAGCTTTTTACCCTAAAGCTAGCATTACACAAGCAATAACACTTGCCACTGTTTATTTTTTTACAACCTTTCTAATATGCTTTGCTGCTTGGGGAATAAATAGCTTTGGAATAACAAGTGATTATGCTTTTTTAATAAAAGATGGAGAATTCCAAATTAACACTCATGCTTTATTTGTTTCAAATATTTTCTCACTACTGGCATTAATCTTAAGTTTTAAACTTGTTTATCAGGAAGAAAGTAAAAGTACAAAAAAAGATAAAGGCTACAGTAAAGATAGGCCTAAGTTTGTTGGTTTTCAGAAACCATTATTAAAACAACCAGAACATGTAAAAAAGGTGGAATCATATAGCAGTAAAAAAGATGCCTTAGATGAAGATCTTATAAAACCATTTGAGTTTGAACCTGAAATAGAAATTTCTACAAAAGATCTTCCAGAAGAAAGTTCAGGAAAGCTATTTTCACACAAAGAGGAAGAAACTCAAACACCTTCAGAATTCTTTGATGATGGTGAGACAACTAGCCTAGTTAAAAAAACCCTTGAAAAGCCTAAACCAATACAACTTACTCCATTTCAATCTTCAGACATAAAAAAGGATCTAGCTGCAATTTTTGAACAATATTCTTCATTAAATGCTGTAAGAAAATTAACTTTTGATAAGAGTAAGAAAATTCTTGATGATCAAAAAGAACAGGAAAGAAAGAGAAGACAAATAGAAGTTCATGTGGAAGGAGAAGACATTCATGATGCTAGCTTCAGACAAATTAGTGAAACAGAAAAGCTAGAAGAAATCAGGGAAGAATTAAAAAAAGAACTACAAGAAGAATTAAAAGCAAAATTAACACAAGAGATCCCCGACAAAAGCATAAAAACAATAAAAGAAGAACTTATTGAAAGCTTAAAAGAAGAAATTAAAAAAGAGTTAGTAGAGAAAACAAAAGAAGTTTCACAGGAGGACATAAATACTTTAAAAGGAAAACTAGCAACTTTAAATAATAAAGAACTAAAAATTGCTGGTTCGTTTATATTAAGTAAAGAAGGAAACTTGCTAGCTGAAGAGTGGAGAGAAAAACAAGTCTTACAGGAATCTGCTTATAAATCAATAACGCAGTTATTTCGTATAGTAAGTAAAGAAATAAATAAAACAAATCAAGGATCTTTGTTCCATATCCTGCTAGAATCTGAAAATGGTACCTTAGCACTAGCAAAATTAAAAGATAAAATACTAGCTATTAACACAAAAGGAACAGGTGAAAACAATTCAGGTCAAATTCTAAGGGCAATATCTTCAATTGAAGAAAATTAAAATTAAGTTTTAAAAATGAGAGAATTAATTGAATTAGTCATCCAAAAAAAAGCAAGTGATTTGCACATTAGTGTAGGTTCTTCTCCAATTCTAAGAATTGATGGAAAGCTAGTACCAACAGAATATGAAACATTAACACCACAAGATACAAAAGCTTTGATTTACAGCATATTAACTCTTGAACAAAAAAAAATTCTAGAACAAAAACTTGAACTGGATTGTAGTTATGGTATTGAAGGAGTTGGTAGATTCAGGGTGAATGTCTATAAAGACAGGCAAGGCTTTGCAGCTGCATTGAGAACAATTACTACAAAAATACCTACCTTTGAACAATTAAATCTTCCAAAAGTTTGTCAGCAAGTTTGTACAAAACCAAGGGGTTTAGTCCTTGTAACTGGACCAACTGGTTCAGGTAAAAGCACGACTCTTGCTGCAATGGTAGGTTGGATAAATGAAAATAGATCAGATCACATTCTTACTATTGAAGATCCTATTGAGTACATTCATTCAAGCAAAAGATCACTTGTAAACCAAAGAGAACTTGGTGCTGACACACATAGTTTTGATAATGCATTAAGAGCAGCTTTAAGAGAAGATCCGGATGTAATTTTAATTGGTGAAATGAGGGATCTTGAAACAATTGCTCTTGCTTTAAAAGCAGCTGAAACAGGACACTTGGTTTTTGGTACATTACATACAAGTTCAGCAGCACAAACTATAGATCGTGTTGTTGATGTATTTCCACCAGAGCAACAACAACAAATTAGAATTCAGTTAAGCAATGGACTTGTTGCAGTGTTTAGTCAGACACTCATCCCCAAATTAAATTCCCAAGGACAAATTGACGGCAGAGTTATGGCTATGGAAATTTTAGTTAACACACCTGCAATAGCAAACTTAATAAGAGAAGGCAAGACTGCACAAATATATTCTTCTATTCAAACTGGTGGAAGACTGGGAATGGTTACTTTAGAAAACGGCTTGGCAGATCTTGTAAAGAAAAAATTAATAAGGCCAGAAGATGCACTTGCTAAAAGCTCCAGAGCAGAAGATCTAGAAAAATTAATAGCTAGTGAGTTAAGTGGGGCAGGGATTTCACAATCTCTTTAGCTTTGCCTTCAATGCAACCAAAGGTTACATGAAATATTTAACCTTCTCAATATCTCTTCATAAAAGGTGTCTTGAAATATTAAAAAAATAAAAAGTTTTGATACCAAAAATATCATCAATACAGTAAATGTATTAGACAAAAACTCTACAATTAAAAAAATATTTTGTTTTTGCAGTAAATATAACCATAAGTTGCATTTGAATCTAAGGTTTTTCCCGATACAAGAAATTTAAATCTTTTGGTTGAATGTATCTCTCATGATAACTAAAAGAAAAACAATTTCTTTTCTCTGTATCATTTGTTTATTAAACAACATTTGTGTTTTTGCTCTTCCAGTAAATGCTCAAGAAATTGTACAAGATAAACTTGTAATCTCTGGTGTTGTTGAAGATGAACATTTTGATTCAATTTCATACAGGATAAATAATGAAACTGAAATTAAAACAATAAATGAAACAGAATTGGAAGATCTTGGCGATAATAAAAAAGCATTTGAAATAATATTAGATACACAAATAACCCCAATAACAAAAGTAGAAATAATTGCAAAAGATAAAGCAGGAAATAAAACAAGTAAAATATTTGAAGTTGTAGGAAATAAAGTAGTAACATTAAAAAAACAGAGCCAAAATAATGAAATAAATGGAATAAACAAAGTGAGTGAAATAAACGGAGTAAGAATAATAAAAAATGATGGAATGACATATCAAGTAAGACAAGGAGAACCATTTGAACTTATTGGAGATTTGGTAATTTGTGATGATATACAAAAATCTCAAAATGATGGTCAGGCAAAACTAGTAATAAACTCCAATGTTTTTATGATAAATAATAGCTCTAGTAATATAAACATAGGAGGAAGTTTACTTGGGAGTGGATTAATTACAACATCTACAATTGGAAAATTAGACGGTTGTAGACTGTATCCAAGTGTCTTTGAGAGCATTATTTTAAATAGTAATAATACAGTAACTGATCTTTTTAATCCTAATTTAATTGGGAATAACCCAACTCTTTACTGGCCACTTAGAACTTATACAATAACTCAAACACTAACAGCTAATCCAGGGTATTCAAACCTCTATGGTACAACTTTCGAAAACAACTCACTTAGTACAACACTTACTTACAGTATTCAAGTAATCCGCGATGTAGAAGCATCCATACAGAAAGTAGAACCAAAAAATCTAATTTACGACAAAGAAAATACAATAACATTCAAACTACAAACAGAAGACAGTGCTCCCTTTACAGAAGATAAAAAACCACAAATTAAAAATGCTGCTGCAAATATTGAAACTCCAAGTGGTGAAAAAGAAAATAATTTAAACCTAAACTGTAATCTGACACCAAATCAGACTTTGCCAAATAGAAAATTAACTTATGATTGTACATTCAAATACACGCCAAAAGAATATACAAAAGAAGAAAAACCTTACATATTAAATATTCCTGTAGAGTTTCCAGAAGAAAATGGAGATAACAAAGATAACGAAGACAATGGAGGTAAACCACAAATTGTAGCAACTACTAAATTAAACTTTAATTTATTAACTAACGAAAGCTTTAATAAAGATTTTGAAAGTGGGAATGTATTTGGACCAATATATTTTTATACAGCTTTCTCAAGTGCCTCTGAAGATGAAACAAGATTTTCGTATAGTACTCCACAAAAATTAATTCTTTTAGATAAACCAAGGATAAATAGTGGGAGTGGAAAACTAAAAAGAAAAATAGACAAGAAAACACAAGAAGAAACAACGGAGACAAAGGAATTAACACTTAGTATTTCAAACAATACAAAAACACCTGAGAAATATACACTTGAATTAAAATTAGAGATGTATGATGCTTTGAATAATTTACTAACCACGCAAACTAAAAAAGTGAAATTAACTAATGAAGAACTAAGTAAGCAAGTAACCATAACAGGATTACCAAAAGAAACAGAGCTTGTAAAAGTAACTCTAGAAAGAAGTAACAATTTTCTTACTGACCTAAAACAAAGAGTAAAAGAAGAGTTTGGAGATTTAGCAGCAAGTAAATTAAATGATCCAAGATACAAAATAGCAGACAAGGCAGAATACAAAGTAGATGGTGAAGTAGTAACGTTTTGTGATGTAGAAAGAGAAAATGAGGGAAATAAAAACGTAATATTTAGTTACTCACAAAAATCCGGGAAGACACCAGGAATAAGTGCAGAAGGTTATTTAACAAGTGAACCAATAGAAGTAGTTCCAATACTAAACCTAAACGAAATAATAGATCCAACAAATAGACTTACCGGTGCAATGAGTGGAACGATTTCATTTCTAATTCCAGATGAATGGAATAATTTTGACAAGGTCTCCTTCACAATAACATCAGGAGATGAAAGTGACAGTTGTGAATTAAAAATTGGAGACAAAACTTTCTTTACTGAATCAAGTAAAGAAGAAGACAAAATTAAACTTCCATTTGTAACAAATGGAACAGCAACGATTCTAGATGATCTAGCACTAAACATAAAATCAGTAAGCTTTCCATTTAGTGAAGAGCTTACCTTAAAAGATTTCAAACAATTACTGAAAGACCTAAAACTTTTAAGTGAAGACAATAATAATGGATATGATCTTGAGACACAGGAGGCGACGTATGAACTTCTAAAAATTATTGATGATTTAAGATGTAATCAAAATCAAATCTTAGATCAAAATCTTAAATCACAAGTTACAACCACTACATTTCAATGTGGAATATCCACATCAAATTATCAGGAATATATTTTAAGTTCAATTAAACAAAATCTTCCTTATGTAATTTTAATAAAAGGACTTACAAATGTTTTAAAGCCAATAGGATTACAAAGTCCTCTAGTAGATTCTAATTTACCAGATAGTATTTTATTTAAAGCGTTTGCAAACGAAGAAGCACTTTTACCTCTACCACCATGGGTTAAAGTAGCTTTAGGTCTTGGAGCTTACATTGTAGCTGCCACGTTAAATAACCAAAAAACAAAATTAGATTACTTTGAGCAAGTAAAAGATTCAACATGTACAAGAGTTAGCGGAACAATTGACAGAAGATTTATAATCGGGAAAGATCTAAATAACTTAGACAGAATGAGAACAAATACAATGGCAGGAATATCAATAGACAATTCATCAACCTTTAAAGTAAATGTGACAGAACCATTTCCACATATTCCTCAATATCCTGGATTTTATTCTACATGTTTACCTGAAGGATCTCATACAATCACTCTGCAATTTAACGGACAAAATACTTTTAGTATGAGTGTTACTGTGCCTAGAACTTCTCTGCCAATATTTGTTGAGCCATTTGTTGGTGGAGTGTTTAGGAAGTATGGGACATTAACAGCAATTCCTAAAATTATAGATTCAAAATCAATCTTCAGCAGTTCAGAAGGTGATGTAAGATCAGTTCTCAACCCTACTGGCTCTGGTGCATACTTAACTAACTTATCTCTTAAGCCAGATTTAGAAGCTTCAACTTCAGAAATTGCAGAAGCACTAAGATTATACAAGTCAGGCACTTTTGAACTTGGCGATCCAAACAGCAAAGGTGAATTAGAACCTGAAAGAGCTAAAGCTTTTATTGACTTAGCAGTTAATACAAAAGAGATTTACTTAGACCATAATAATTACTTCCCATTACAATTTGTTGTACCATCTTCCCCAATATCATTTGGCAATCCCGGTGAGTTATCACCTTTCATCTTAATTGACAAGTTAGGCATCCCATGACTATTAAAGAAATATTAGACAAATTCAAAAATGCAAAAAATGACACAATTTTAGCAAGGGACATACAGCTTAATGTAAGAGCAACTTTCATCCCTGAAGACCCATTAGTCAAATACACCATACTAGAAGATGAAACGGGGATACTTGAAGCAGTTCCTGCAACAAAAAAAATATTTGAATCTTTAAAGCCACACATAGGAAAGAGTGAACTGCTAACACTTAAAGGTCGTTTAGATAAAACTGGTTTTGGAAATATAGCTTTTGCGATTGAAGAGATTATTGAATAAGTTAAACCTTACTTACAGAACTAAAAACCATTTTAGAAATTCCTGACTAACTTTTCTTTTTTACCAAAACCCGACTACAATTATTTTTAGTATCTCTTTTGATTAAAAAAACCTCAAAAACTTCAACTTAACTAATTTTTACATAAATTTTGGTTAAGAAACTAATACATTTACTGTATATCAGTTAAGAAGTGAGATTAAATGCTTGGCATGGTTGAGCCAGTAAATAATTCAGGACTTTCACTTCCAGAAATGAGGGCACTAGGTATTGATGTTAGGACATCTTTTTTTCCAGACACTCGTAAAAAAGTAGAAGAGATGTTAGCCCGGCAACAAGCATTTAGAGACTCGCTATCTCCAGAAGAACTTGCTGCTTATGATCGAGAAGTGGAAGCTATGAGTGCAGCAACTTGCAGCCTAATTGAGCTCAGGCAAGTGGAACCACGAACTACTGATTATTAATCTTTCATTGCTTTTTCACTTTTAACTTTTTCAGATGCCCCTTTTTCTTCAATGAGGAAGCGTTCTCCTCTAAGTTGTCTTCTTTTTGGGAAAAAATATAAACTTAATCCATTTGATATTTCATATAAAATTGATTTTGTTGTTTTCATAAATGGATTGCTATCATCAAATAGTCTTACAAATGGCATAATTATATTTAAGTTATTTACAAATAAACCTATCATTGAGAGCTTGCATCTCTCATTTGCTATTCTTAGAAGCTCTTGTTTTTGTTCTTCTGTATAATTGTTTGGAAGTTTTAATTTTTCAAGAATTCTTTCACCCTCAATATGCTCCTTAATACTAAACCTAAGACTATAAAGAAGCTGTTGCGTTGCTACTCCTATACTGGCAAGTGAATCTATTTTTCTTCTTACTGAATCACTTATAGTATCTTCAGAAAATAAAAATGTACTTATTGCTTTCAGTGGTACTCCTATAAGTGATACTGCAAATCCAGGTAATCCTAAAAGTGGTGCTAATGCTTCATTAAGTATCCCTGCTGATTCTTCTACTCTCGTTATGTCTTTTGAAAATAATCCTTTAACTAAATAAGTTAATTTTTTTGATACTGTTTCACCTCTTTTAAGTTCAAGCAAGGATTTTAATCTTTCTTTCATAAAATTAACTGTCAATAAATCATCTTTATTTATTTCTTCCAATACTTTCTTACTTGCTTCATTACCAAATAGTGCAAAGGGACAATTTGCTACATACTTCATCAGATGTGTTAAAAATCTTTGGTCAAGGTAACCAACGTATTGCCCTCTCCAAAAAAGAGTTGTTGGAAGTGTAAGTAATTGAATTAAAGATTCTTGTTTATCAGAGTCAAGGAAAGAAAGGAAAGGTAAAACAAAAGGTTTAACTTTAGTTTCAATCTTACAAGAAAGATCTGCAAGATCACCAGTGACATGATTACCATAATGTTCTTTCTGGTAAAGCTTTACTCCTAAATCATCATCAGGTTGTTTATAGATGGTATAGAGGTCATGACCACGTTTTCCTAATGCAAAATTATGAAGAATATTTATTCCTGTTTTTACAAAAGATGGAACGGAATCAAGATTATTTAAAACTGAGAGAAATATTCCAGTTATAGTAGCAATAAGAGCAGCATTAGCTCCGCTTTCACCATAAGTTTTATTTCTCTCTGCCCAATCACATGCTTCTTGAAAGCGATCCTGGGCTCCAGCAATTTCCCATTTAGCTTCATCTTTAGGAATGCCATTTTTGATTAATATCCTTATAGCCTTAGATTTAAGTGAAGGATCTAAAACTATTCTTTGAGCAAAATCTATTGGAAGTGCATTTGGTTTTTGAGGAAGAATAGTTTGCGGAAGAATTAAATTATCTTCGTTTATTATTTGTTCTGGTTTAAATCTTGTAAATTGTCTTTGTTTAAATCTTTCAAAGGTTTCTTCATTTACTAAATATCTTCTTGGGATATGAACATGAGTTTTACCTCTAGTCGGTTGTAATTCAGAAGTTTTACTAATTGCTGTAATCATAGTTGTAACTTCAGGCAGTATTAAATAATTGCAACTACAATACCACAAAGAATTTTGTTTTTTAATCAGGCAAGGTATGGGAATTGAAAATTTAATATTTGTGGAATTAATTAATGAATAAAAACTGTGAAACTTGATTAACGCGTCTTAATTGCAATACAGTAAAAACCTTACCCCTTGGTGCAGAGATTATTAATGAAAAAAATCAAGCAAAAATCTTGATGAAGTAATTACTACTGCTGAAGAAATTCCTTTTTAAAAATTGATAGCTAGTGAGTTAAGTGGGGCAGGGATTTCACAATCTCTTTAGCTTTCTCAAGCAAAATATTTTTTTCTTCATCCTTATACTCAAACAAATACTTTTCTAGAGTAGAAAGCGGGTTTGTAATTAAATTAGAATCAAGTTCTGAAATTCTATAAGTCCTTTCCTTATTAACAATTTCACTCTGAATTAAAAATGCAAAACTGTCACTTAGTAATTTTTTTATTTGTGTTTGATTAATTAAACCAGCATTTTCTTCATTTATTTTATATTTAACCCTAACAATAGCTCCTGCTTCTTTTTTGCTTTTAACTTCGTTGACTTCGTTAACTTTATTTTCAAAATCTAATTGTGGATTTTTGCTATTTGTTAAATCACAATTTATAGTTATAAATTTCCTTGGATTTGTAGAAATAAACTTGTGGTTTACTTTACCTTTTTCTAGTTCTAAATATATAAAACCTTTATCCTCGTTTTCTTCGCTAAAATCTACCCTTTCCAAGGAGCCTGCATATAAAATTAGTGGATTTTCTTTTTGTAAAACCTGATGACGGTGAATATGCCCAAAGCCTACATAGTCAACTTGTGTATTTTGAAAAATACTTAATGGGTAACTTAGAACTTTACCAATGGATAAATCCTGCTCTGAACCAAATTGTGCAGTTTCTATAGTCCCGTGTCCAATTAAAATAGAAGGAGATTTAGGATCTAATTTTTCAATCATTGCGCTAATTGCTTCTTTTACTTTTTGAATCATTAATTTATCTTGCTCTTTTAAATTTAAGTTTCTATATTCATCCTTTATTAATAATCTGCTCTTTGTAATGTGAGGTAGAGTAATTACTTGAACAATTCCATTTCTTGTTTCAATATTTTTTAATTCAATTTTATTAAATACTGTTACATGCTCAATTGATAATGTACTGTAAATATCAAGGGTATCCGATCCATCAATCCTGTATAAAATGTCATGATTACCTACAAGCAAAATTGTTAATATTTTATTTTTGGAAAGTTTTTTAATCCTTTTTGCAAACTCTCGTTGATACACAGGTTCAGGAGTAGCATGTTTATATGTATCTCCTGTAAAAATAACCATATCTACTTTTTTATCAATTGCAAAGTTTACAGGTTTATCTAAAGCAGAAATAAAATCTTCAAACCTTCTATGTAGTCCAGTCTCTGGATTTAAAGAGCCATATCTTTCTCCAGAGCCAAAATGAAGATCACTAAAATGAACAATTTTTATCATTAGTTGCTGGTCTATAGTCTATAGTCTATGGTCTATGGTCTATGGTCTTTCTCATATGCTATATTTTACCTTATGATGTTTTTAAAAAAATTACAAAAGAAAGACTGGGAAGAAGTAAATTTTGGACAAGTAAAAGGATGGCAATGTAATGATCTATTAGAATTTAATAACTTAAAACACTTATTTACCGGTAAATCAAATGACTTAAATTTAGGTAAACATCAACCAACTGTATTTCCTGAAAAAAGTGTTGACAAAAACAGGGAAGTATTGTGTAAAAGCCTGGACTTAAGTTTTGAATCTTTAGTAGTACTTCCAATTGTTCATTCAGATAATGTCTTAGTTTTAGAAAAAAATACTAAAGAAGTTACTGAATCAGATGCTGTAGTCACTAATCTTATTAACATTCCAATTTTAATAACAGCTGCAGATTGTGTACCAGTACTTCTTTATTGTCATGAAAAAAGATTAGTTGGTTTAGTGCATGCAGGATGGAAAGGAACCAGTAAAAGAATTGTTGAAAAAGCTGTTATTGCTATGCAAGAAAATTACCTAGCTAGACCATCACAAATTATTGCAGCAATAGGACCTGCAATAGGTCAAAAAAATTATGAAGTAGGTGAAGATGTTGCAAATCTTTTAATAGAAGCATGTGAAGCAGATGAAATAGTTAACACAGAAGGACTTAAACCTAAAGTAGATTTAAAACTAGCAAACTACATTCAACTAGAACAAGCAGGAGTTATGAAAATCTTTACTTCTGAATTAGACACAGCTCTTCATCATAGTTTATTTTACTCTCAAAGGATTCAAGGCAAAAGAGCTGGCAGGCAAGGTCTAATTGCATGCTTGGTTTAAACACATACTTCATATTTGATATCTTGTTGCTCTTCCCATACCAATTCTGTTAACTCTTTTTAAATCTAGCAACTTGGTGAGTATTTGATTTACTGTAGGTCTAGGAATCTTAAGTTTACTTTCTATCATAAGTGGTGTAACTTCCCCTTGTTTTTGAATAAACTGCCAAACTTTCATTTGTTTCTCTGAAAGAATAACTTCTATATTATCTTCTGAAAGTAAACTAATTGCTTGATTAGACTGTTCAAGCAAAACGTCAAAAAAGAAATCTAACCAAGGCAATATATTTTCCCTCTTAGTTTTAAAAGTCTTTTGAGTTTTTCTTAAAGCCAAATAATAATCAGGTTTGTTGTCTTCAATTATCTTTTCATGTGAAACATAAGGCATGTATAAATATCCTGCTCTTAAAAGAAGTAAATTAGTTAATATTCTAGAAATCCTTCCATTACCATCTTGGAATGGGTGTATTTGAAGAAACTCTACTATGAAATTTCCTGTTACTAAAAGCGGATGAAAAGACTCACTTTTTAAACTTTCTTTTGTCCATTCAACTAACTCAAGCATTTCTTTTGGGGTTAAATAAGCTGATGTAGTATTAAATAATATTCCTACTGATTCTCCAGCTTCATTTATCATTAGAACTTTATTTTCAGTTTTCTTATATTCACCTCTGTGTAATTTATCTTTTTCAACATATTTTAGAAGTTCTTTATGAAAATGCTTAATTGCACTTTCACTAAACCCGATGGTTTCCCAAGAATTAAATATATTTTCTAAAAGTTCATAATAGCTTTTTACTTCTTGCTTATCTCTGTCAGAGAATTTTTGCATTGAAAGACCCCTAAGAAGTTTTTCTATGTCTTTGTCTGTTAATTTTGCTCCTTCAATCCTTGTAGATGCACCAGTTGATGTAACTAGGACTGACTTTTTTAGTCTTCCAAGTATTTGAGGATTTAAATTGACCCCACCTAACCATCTACCTTTTAGTTCATCAATCTTAGCTATTTTTGACCATATTGAAGATGGTAAATTACTTATTCTATTGTCAAACCTTTGTTTTAGCATAATCTAATGTAATTATACCCTGACTATATAAGATTATATAGGATTATATAAGATTGTGGTTTAAGCTACTTCCGCTTAGTTTAAACACATACTTGTTGTATTTCTCAATTTTTCGGTTGATTAATTTCAATCCAATAAATTAAGCAGACATCACAGTAGCCCAATCTCTAGAACAAAGTGATTTATTAATATCCTGAAAACATTTCGTTTGAAATGTTTAACCTTCTCCCTTAACTTTTTCAAATGCAGCAATTATGTTTTCTTGGGTTAAAACTTCTGGTGCATGTTTTTCAATAGCATCTTTTATTTGTCGTGGACTTAAATCTTTTGCAGCTAAGGCAAGAGATGAATAATTAAGTTCACCGTTTATTTTTTTCACTTGATCTAGATCAACCAAATATGTAATCCTACCTCGTAGTGATTCAATCAGCTCAGTATTTTCACGCAATTTACTTCTGCTCATTTCCATTTTTAATGGATTAAGCATATCTTCAATGCTTACTTTATCTTGAGTGCTGTTTGCAACTTGATTAAATGTACTTGTAATAACCGCAGGAGTATAATCTTTAACAACTTGTCCTACTGCAGCATAATTCTCAGGCCTATCTACTTTCCCGGAAATCACATAGGGCTCTAAAAAGTGCCTTGCTAAAGCTTCTCCTTGTTGTGCATCAAGTGGTTTATGAAAAGAATAAAAATGATGACTAAATCTATGTGGTCCTAGCATAGCCTCGCTAATTTTTGTATATAATTTTAGCTCTGCTTTTAAGCTGTGCCCCCCCTCATCAATTGAATTAATTTCTTCTTCACTCAAAGATGGCTCGGATGTGATAATTACAGGTATAAACTTCTTATCTCTATCTGAAAGAGTGCTTAGAAAATATCCTGTAAGATTTTTCTGAGCACCTTCTGGAGTAACGCTAAAGCCACGATCACATTCCCTAGTATAACTACAATTTAATTTCTTCCATATTTTTTACCCGCTCATATTTAAATTTAGTTCTGGCATCTTTAGTTGAAAATCTCCAATTAATAGTGACCTTCTTTTCATTAACATAAGTATTCCAAGCTTTTGTTTTCTTTTTCAAAGATTCAATATCTGGAATTCGTGATTTACCTAAGCATTGTCTTGCATACATGTTAATAGCAATCTCTGCTTGGTTCAGCCAACTCCCATGCTTAGGTGTATAGTGAACTTCGAATTAAATCCAGCACTAATTAAATGCACTAGCTCTAATGACATAAGTATAAAAGCAAATGCACTTCTAGCAATTGCAAACAACATTAAGTGGGGAATTGTTCCAGAGTTATCTGGCTTGTTAGTTACTAATATTTCGGATCAGCATGCTGCAGTAAGAGCAAGTGCCTTACTAGGAGTTAAACATTATTTAGAGCAAGTATGTATGTCTGAACCAAATCTAGAACAGCTGATTAGAAATAACGTACATGACAGAGATGAATCAGTTCGAACAAATGCTCTTTATGCTTATGGCAATGCCTTTATTAGGTTGCCTGTTTTTGATCTGCAACCTGGCGATGTGGAATTATTGTTGCATATTGCTTCTAGAGATACTTATGAACCAGCAAGAGCAGCAACTTATGCTTTGTCAGTAGTAGTAAATAAAGATATAAGTAAAACTGAAAGAGTAGAGTACGAAGATAGAATTGAAATACTGTGTACAATTTTTGGTGGTTGCTTGCCTGAGGAAGATGATAATTATGATAGAAGTATTAAACTGGCTTTAAGCATCTCAGAACAAAGATTTGAACTGTGGAAAATGTCTGTGGTGCAAGAAAGTGTACCTTCTGCTCTAGCTTTAAAACGCTTTGCGATTAGAGATGAATTACACAAGGGTGCTATAAAGCAAATATCTTTAAGAGCAAATGATTTATACCGAGAACTTTTAACAGCTGGTGAAACGATTAAATCTCTTCAGGCAATGAATCTTACTTTAGAATTAAAGTTACAAAGAGAAAGAGAAATAAGACAAAAACTAGAACAAACATTAACTTCATTGGCAATGAGATACGATCAGCTTTACAATATTTATAACCCTTCTAATAAGACTTCAAGTAAAATGGGCTCAAAGGTAATATTGTGGCTCCTTGAGCGTTGTCTCAAAGAGCATGGTTTTTATATCCCAAGGATGATAAATGATTTAAGAGCTAAGTTAATTATTGGCTACACAGTTAAGGGACCAATACAAAAAAGTTTTGGATTACCTGAGGCACTTTCATGGAGAGAAGTTAAAAAAACAATAGAAAGAAACTTTGATATGTTTGAGACGGTCTAATTGCATGCATGGTTTAAACACAAGTATTTAAAATATCTTTAATTCTACTTACCTGGAACACTTTATAAACTGAAGGGTGTACATTAATGATTTGAATTTTTACATCTAAACTTTTAGCTTTATTTACAAAGTTTTCTAATCTCTCTAAAAAATAAACAGAAATGAAATTAATCTTTTCAAAGTTTAATGAGATTTCTCTTTTATCAAGTAATTGATTTTCTAAACTGTTAAAGGTAGAACAGATAACCTCTCTTGAAGTCGTTTCATCACTAATAAGCATTTTTAAAAATTTCCTCTAATTCTTCTATAAGTGGCATTCGTGGATTTGTTCTTAAACTTAGATCATTTATAGTTTTATTTACTAAGTCTGGAATAGCTGCTAAGTATTCATTTAATTTTATTCCTAACTCTGAAACACACCTTGGTAAAAGTGATTTTGTAAGAAGATCTTTTACCTTTTCTTTTAATGAATTTACTAGTTGTTTTACATTGTCTTCTGTACAATCAAGATATCTTGCTATCTCAGCATATTTTTCATGTGCAATATATTTTCTGTAATTAGAAAAAGGCATGAATTTTTTTGGCATTCCAGAATTGTAGTCAATTGTACTTAAAAGAAATACTGCATTTGCTCTACCATGTGGTATGCCAAATTGTGCACCTAAAGCATGTGCAAGTGCATGATTAATTCCAACAGAAGCATTGCTAAATGCCATACCTGCTAAAGTTGCTGCATTATGCATTTTTTGTCTTGCTTCTAAGTTGTTTGGATTTTCTACAGCAATTGGCAACCATTTGTTTATTATTTTTATTGCTCTTAAGCAAAGTGCATCAGTAAAGTCTGATGAAAAAATTGAAACAAAAGCTTCTAATGCATGAGTAAATGCATCAATTCCTGTGTCTGCTGTGGCTTTTATTGGTAAATTTTTTACTAACTCGGAATCAACAATTGCTATATCAGGTGTTAAATTGTAATCAAAAAGAGATACTTTTAAATTATTTTTTTTATCAGTGATAACACATGCCGGACTAACTTCACTGCCAGTTCCACTTGTAGTAGGTATTGCAACCAACCTTGTTTTTCCAAGTAAGGGGAAATTAATTGCTCGTTTTCTAAAATCAACAAAATCAACTGCCAGGTCTTCAAATTTTATATCCGGGCACTCAAAAAATAATCTAATTGCTTTACAAGCATCAATTACTGAACCACCACCAAATGCAATAAAATAATCTGGTGCAAAATTTGTAAGATATTTTAAGCCTTTGTCAATAATATCTTTACTAGGTTCTGGTTCTACCTCACTAAAGACTTTAAAATTACAAGCAGGTGGTAAACTTTCAATTACTCTTTTTAACAGGCCTAATTTTTCCATTGTGTTGTCAGTTACAATAAAAGCATTTTTAGCATCTAACGTTTTTAGTACTGATAATGCTCCTGAGTTAAAATGAACTTGATTTGGGATTCTAAACCACATTGACATGATTTGTCTTTGAGGAACTCTTTTTATATTTAAGAGGTTATAGATATTAACATTGTCGGTAGTACTATTACCACCACCTGTTCCACAACCAAAACTTAAAGTAGTAGAAAGATTATTATAAAAACCCCCAAGTCCTCCAAGTGAAGTTGGCTGGTTAACAATAATTCTTCCAGCATTAATTAGTTCTTGAAACTTTGTAATTACTTTTTCATCTTTTGCAAAAATACCTGCTGTATGACCTGTACCTCCAGCATGGTTTACAAGCAAGCATTTATCTAATGCATCTTCTTCTGAAGTGGCTTTTAAAACTCCAAGGACTGGCATTAATTTTTCTTGTAAAAGAAGATGATTTTTTTGAAATGAATCTATCTCACAAAGTAAAATTTTTGTTTCTTTAGGTACAGAAAAACCACTAGCTAAAGCAATTTTATGAGCTTCTTTTCCAACAAACTTATAATTCATTTTTTCAGTTTCGATGTCAATAACAGTAGGGGTTAATTTTTTCATTTCTTCTTCTGTACAAATGTAACAATTTAATTTTTTAAACTCATTTAGTAAAAAATCATAGATCTCTTTATCAACTACTAGAGTTTGTTCAGAAGGACACTCAGTACCATTATCAAATGTTTTTGAAATGCAAATATCCATAGCTGTACTTGCAATATCACAAGATTTGTGAACATAAACAGGTGTATTCCCGGAACCTACTCCAATAGCTGGTTTTCCACTACTGTATGCAACTTTAACCATTGTAGTTCCGCCTGTTGCAAAAATTAGATCTACTTCCCTATGCTGCATTAAATAATTTGTTTGTTTTCTAAGTTTTGAATTTCTTTTTAACCAGCCTATACAACCTTCTGGTGCACCTGCTTCTAAAGCTGCTTTATATAAAATTTCAGCTGTGTATGCAACACATTTACTAGACATTAAGTGCGGACTAAAAATAATTGTATTTCTAGTTTTTAATGAGATTAAAGATTTATAAATAACTGTACTAGTTGGATTTGTAACAGGTGTTAAAGCACCAATAACACCAATTGGTTCTGCAACTTCAACCATTTTTTCATCTTTAATTTCCTTAATTACGCCTACTGTTTTTTTGTCTTTAATCTGATGATATAAAAATTCACTAGCAACTATATTTTTTAAAACTTTATCTTCAAATAACCCCATTCTTGTTTCACAAGCAGCAAGTTTTGCAAAATCTTTTGAATGATTAATTGCAGCTTTAGTTACATTAAGAACTATTTTGTCTACTTGTTCTTGTGTGTATTGAGTAAAAACTGCACAAGCACGTCTTGCTTTTAAGAGAAGCTCATCAACATTTGGGAAAAATTCTTCCTGGATAAAATTTTCTTGTTTTTCACTTTTTTCACTAGTGGCAAATCTCATAGCCATAATAGTTTACCTTTAAAGACTAAAAGATTTTTATAAATACATTTTAGACATTAGAAAGATAGAACTAAATTGTCAGTTATTTTCCTTGTTGATAAATGTCGATTAGTAATTTTATTGTTTCTTCAAAACCGGAGGTTTCATATATGCCTTGTTGTAAAAATGAATCTATTACAGGTTTTAATAAAATAGCTTTATCAATTCTAGGATCTGAGCCTTTTTCATATGCACCAATTGCAACTAAATCTTCAGCACTATTGTAAGTAGCCATCATGTTACGTATAAATGCACTAGCTTCTTGATGTTCCTTATTAGCTAACTCTGGGAAAAGCCTGCTTACACTGTTTAAAATGTCTATAGAAGGATAATGATTTCTAGCTGCAATTGTTCTAGATAAAATAATATGACCATCTAATATTCCACGAACTGCATCAGCAATTGGTTCATTAAAATCATCTCCTTCAACAAGTACTGTATAAATTGCTGTAATTGCTCCTGCCTTAGATCTGCCTGATCTTTCTAATATTTTTGGCAGCATTGCAAAAACAGAAGGTGTATAACCTTTCATAGTTGGTGGTTCACCGACTGAAAGGCCAACATCTCTTGCTGACATTGCAAGTCTTGTAACTGAGTCTGCCATAAGAAGAACATTTTTCCCTTGATCCCTGAAATATTCTGCAATTGAAGTTGCAGTAGAAAGACATTTAACACGTAACATTGCAGGTTGATCTGATGTAGCAACAACAACAACAGATTTTTTTAAACCTTCTTCACCTAAACTTACTTCAATAAAATCCTGAACTTCTCTTCCTCTTTCACCAACTAGTGCAATAACATTAACATCAGCATCTCCATATCTTGCAATCATACCTAAGGTAGTACTTTTTCCAACTCCTGAGCCAGAAAATATTCCAATTCTTTGTCCAACACCAAGAGTTAAAAGTCCATCAATAGCTCTTATACCTGTAGCAAAAACTGTATCAATCCTTGGGCGGCCATAAGCTTCTGGTGGCTTTGCATCTAAAGCTCTTGGTACTAAAGTTCCATCTAATTCTTTACCATCTATTGGTTTCCCAAAAGTATCAATTACACGTCCAAGTAAACTTTCCCCAACAAGTACTTCTATTGGTCTGCCTGTTTGAATTATTCTGCTTCCTTGATGCACACCAGCACCATCAACTAATAAAAGTAAGAGTGAAGTTTCTCCTCTGAAGCCAACAACTTCACTAGCTTTTATTTCACCACGATCCGTAATCACATGACATAATTCTCCAACCATTGCACCAGGAAGTTTTGCTTCTAAAAGTAAACCAACTACTTTATTTACATAACCAGTCCACTTACGAAGCTCGTTCTTACTAAGCAAGTCTTGAACTTCTCGATTCAAATCTTTTATATAATTTTCATTAACTAAATTATCCATTAGTCCTATCCCCGTCTCGCTATCTCGCCGTCTCGCCGTTTCGTTCTTATGCGGCTGATGCTGTCTGTTGAGCTTCAGCACCAATTGTTTCTAATACTTGAACATTAAAGTCAGGAGAAAGCTCTGCATAAGACAAAACATGTATGTGTGGATCAAACTGTTCAAGCAATCTGTATAATGGCAGTCTTAAACCAGGCCCACAAATTAAAACTGGTTTTCTACCATATCTTTCGTTAATTCTTTTAGAGGCTTTTGAAATCATTGTAACTAATTGTTGAATTTGAAGTGGATCTAAAATTAAGACAAGATTATTTTCAACTCTTTGCAATGACTCTTCAAGTTTACGTTCTGTTGCTGGATGGAATGCCATTGAGTAAATTTGTTTTTCAGGTGTTGCAAACTCAAGACAAATTTGTCTACCTAAAGTAATTCTTAATTTTTCTGACAAAAGATCAGGATCTTTAATTCCAACACATAAATCTTCTAAGCGTTCTAAAATATATTGAACATCTCTAACTGAAACTCTTTCTTTAAGTAAGTTTACAAAAACACGTCTTAAGTCACCAAGGCTAATTAAGTTTGGTACTAAACTATCTACTATTTGTGAATCTCTTTGTTTTGCTTGCTCAAGTATTTTCTTTACGTCTGCTTTAGTTAAAAGCTCATCAATATTTCTTCTTGTAACTTCGGCCAGGTGGGCAGTTATTACTCTTACTGATGGTGTTGCTGGAAACTGCCAGTCAATTTGTTCAAGATAGTCTGGATCAATCCAGTAAGCTGGTTCTTGTAATGCTGGATCCCATCCAGGAAGTGCGCCTGGAGGTGGTTCTGAATAAATCCTGTCCCAATATTCCCTGAGCACTAACATCCTGTCTGGATAAGCTTCACTTGAAGCAACAGTTGTATCTCTTATGACAATCCTGTACTCGTTTGGACTTAAACTTGGAGCATCCATAATTCTTACTGAAGGTAAAATATATCCAAGGTTTAAAGTTAGCTGGTGTCTAAGCGAGGCTATTTCAGGAACAAGAGTACCCTGCCTGGCTGGGTCTGCTATGTCTAGTAAATTTCTTCCAACCCAAATAGCAAGATTGTCTACTTCTAATAATGAATACATCATATCAGGACTACTTGGATTTACTTTTGGTTCAGATGCAGCTTGTTCTTCTGTTGCTTTTAGAGCTTGTGCTCTTTGAGTAAAAACATAAGCAGCCATACTGCCAACGATTAATGAGAGAACTATAAAAGCAGGAGTTGGCAAACCTGGTAAAAATCCAATTAAAAATAAAAGTCCGGATGCAAGTGCTAATGCATTTGGCCTGTTCATAATTTGTGTACCAATATCTTGTCCTAAACTTTCAGCACTTGATGTAGATCTGGTTACAATAAGGCCAGCTGCAATAGATAAAATTAGTGCAGGAACTTGAGCAGATAGTGCATCACCAACAGTTAGTAATGAATATTTATTTGCAGCTTGGGCAAGATCTAAACCTCTTTGTGTAACTCCAATAGTTAAACCTGCAGTAATATTTACAATAGTTATTACAATACCTGCAATTGCATCTCCTTTTATAAACTTACTTGCACCATCCATTGCTCCATAAAATGAAGATTCTCTTTCTAAGTCTGCTCTTCGTTGCCTTGCTTGATCACTTGTAATTAGTCCTGCATTAAAATCTGCATCAATAGACATTTGCTTTCCAGGCATTGCATCTAATGCAAATCTTGCTGATACTTCAGCAATTCTTTCAGCACCTTTAGTAACAACAATAAACTGTACAACAGTAATAATAATAAAGATAATGATACCTACTACTAAGTTTCCACCTGCTACGAATTGTCCAAAAGCATTTACAACTTCTCCTGCATAGCCTTGTGACAAAATTAATCTTGTAACAGCAATGTTTAAAGATAAACGTAATAAAGTTGTAATTAAAAGTACTGATGGTAAAACAGCATAATCAAGTGGCCTTGCAATATACAAAGCAATACCTAAAGTAACAATTGCAAAAGAAATATTAGTAGCTAATGAAATATCCATTAGCCAAGGAGGTAATGGAACAAGTATTAGTAAGAGTAATCCAAATACTACTCCACCAACTATAACTTCACTTATAAGATTTTTTCTATACACAATTTAAGTTTTAAGTTACAAGTTTCAAGACTTACAACCTTCCACTTATAAGTCTTATACCTAATTCTCAAGATTCATATTACCTTGTTATTGTTAGGCATCTAATAATCTAATAATATGAAGGTAATAAAATGTTTAAAAGAAGTGGTTTTATCATCAAATTTGCCTTAAATCATCGATTTATCCCTAGGGGTAGCTCTTCATTAACATTTACTGATTCTTTTATTTGGTAAGTCTTTTTGTTCTGAGATTCAAAGTATGTTCTCATAAGTAAGTCAGCAAGTATTCCCATAAGTAACAGTTGCATTCCAACAATAATAAACACACTAGCAAAAATTAAAAGTGGGGTATGGTCTAAATCAATATTTTTAAAGGCCTTTAAATACAATGACCACATTATAAGTACAAAAGAAAATACAAATGAACTTAGTGAAAATCCTCCAAAAAAGTAAATTGGTTTTGTTGAAAAGTCAGATAAAAACTTTAGTACTAAAAGATCTAGTACAACTTTATAAGTTCTATTTAATCCATATTTTGATTTTCCAAAAATTCTTGATCTATGATTAACCTCAATTTCAGCAACTTTTGCTCCGTTCCATGAGGCACATATAGGTAAGAACCTGTGTAACTCTCCATATAATCTAACTCCATGTAAAACATCTCTTTTGTATGCTTTTAAAGAACAACCATAATCATGTAATTTTATTCCTGTAACCCAGGAAATTAATTTGTTGGCAAGCATAGAAGGAATCTTTCTGTCTAATGTTCTATCCTGTCTGTTTTTTCTCCAGCCACTTACTAAGTCATATCCTTCTTCAATTAAGTTTAATAACTTTGGTATGTCATTTGGATCGTTTTGTAAATCCGCATCAAGTGGGATGATTACATCACCAATTGACTCATCAATTGCTGCTAATAAAGCTGCACTTTGACCGTAATTTCTTCTTAGTCTTATTACTTTTATGTTTGAATTTTTTAAAGCTGCTTCTTTTAAGAGGCTAAAAGAATTGTCCTTACTCCCATCATCTACAAAAACCACTTCATAGTTGTACTGAAAACTTTTTAAAAAATCTTCTAGCTCATCAAGCAAGACTTTTAAACTAGTTTCTTCGTTGTATGTAGGTATGACAATAGAAACTTTTTTAATTGTATTGTGCATTGTTTTTTAGTTTATCAAAGAAGTATTACAATGTAAAATATTAATTAATGATAAAGACCATTATCTATGAACAAGAAGAAGATTTAAGAAAACGTCTTTCAGTAGAACTTTGTGATAATTTTGTCCACAGGCTTAACCCAGCTCAAACAAAAGAAATAAAAATTGGTGCACTTATTGCAATTAAAAATCTTATTAAAGAATCAAAAATCTATGATTCATTTTTGTTTAATTATCTTATTGACACAATAGTTGATCCAGATAAATTAGTTCGAGAAATAGTAGCTAAAATTATTAAAGATGTAGTAACAAACCTAGATGTTTACCAAGAAATAATAGAACTGCTTGAAATTAAGACAAATGAAACAAAAGGTGAAGTAAAGTTAGAGATTAAAAAGTTGTTGAAGGCAGTAAAAAAATAAATCTTAATCTAATTTCCTGTTATTGTTTCTACCACTTCAGGATGTGGCTTGATATTGTTTGTCTTGCAATAATCTAAATATTCTTTTGAGCAGTAAGAAAATATTTTTTCAAATTTACTTTTGTTTTCCATATCAGATAAATAACCTTTTAAAACAGGTGGCAATGATTTAATTGGTTTTGATTCAATTCCAATTTCTTTTCCATAACATATTTTTCTTAAATGACTTAAGCATTTTTTAATATTTGTTTCTTGACCTGAAAGAATCAGTGAAACTGAATCTGGTCCATAAGCTAAAGCTGGTGCAATATTTATTAAAATAACTTTGTAATTGATAAAAAGCTCGTATAAATCTTTTCCTAAGAAATCAATAAGCTTCTGTGAAGTAATGATCATTGCATGAATTATATTGTTTGGGTTGTTATATCTTTTCACCACCAATATTATAAAACACGATTTGTTTGCTACCACTCTATACCTTTGGTATATCCTTTGTAATGTTTGTATGCTTTACCTTTAACAACTGTAGATGCCATGTCTACTAGCCAATCTGGACATAAGTGTCCAGTTACTATAAGGGATGTTTTAGGGTTTAAGGATTTAAAAATTGGTGTAGCTATTTTTTCTGATATTCTTTGTTCTTTATGATAAAGAAGATCTGTAATTTCATCTATACAGAGAACGTCATATTTACCAGATGCTATATCTATTGAAAATTGTTTTATGCCTTGATCAAGTTTTAATTGATCATTAAGTGTCCAGCCGTCTGGATCTCCAAAAAACCTAAAACTACCATCATCTCTTATTCGTGATGTGCCTGCAAAGAAAAAATCAAAGTGGTATGGAAATTGTAATTTTAGTATTTCATAAATTTTTGACTCGCTTGTATTTTCTGGACATTTTGAAAATAATATAATCTTTACTTTTAAATTAGCACCTAAAGCTCTTAATATAATTCCATTAAGTGCTGTTGTTTTACCTGGAGCATATCCTAAATAAAGCCTTATCTTTTCTTTTTTTTCTAAAGAATTTTGTTTAAGGTATTCCTCAAGCAACAATCTGCTAGCTTCTACATCTATCTTAGATTTTATTTCCTTACTAGAAAGACCAGCTTCTCTTAAATTTTCTTCAGCAATAAAACTACTTAATCTTTCATCAATAGTTTGAATTGAAATATTTATTTGTGTCTTTAATTTTTTAATAAAAGCTTCTATATTGTTAGCCATTTTGCCCTTTGATTTATCCATATTGTAGGCCATGCCAATAATAATCAACTCTACATCTTTTTCAATGATTATTTTATTTATATGAGAAATCACATAATTTATTTCTTTATTTTCAATTACTCCATAAGGAAAAGCAAAAGACTTATTCTCGTCAGAAATTGCAAGTCCAATTCTTTTTAATCCATAGTCTATTGATAAAATGCAACCCATAATACTATACTTACAGCAACTCCCAAATTTAAAGATTCTACTTTACCACTGTGAGGTATTGTAACTACTTCATCTGCTATTTCTAATAATTCTTGCGAAAGACCTCTTCCTTCATTTCCAAATAAATAAAGAAGAGGCTGGTTTAAGTCTAGTTCTTGAATTGCTTTACCTTTTTTAGAGCTTGTTGCTATGATTTTATATTTTTTTTCCTTTACAATCTTCTTAAGATTATCAATGTCTTTAAGACTTACTACTGGTAAATTAAATAAAGCACCAGCACTGGAACGAACTACTTTTGAACTATATGGGTCAACTGAGTTACTCGATAAAATTACTCCACCAGCTCCGAATGCTAATGCTTCCCTTATTACTAATCCTAAGTTACCAGGATTTTGAATGTTTTCTAGAAAGATTAAATTTTTTTCATCCGTAAATAAATTAGATAATTCAAAAGTAGGTCTTTGAGCAAGTGCAATAACTAAGTCATCTTGAGTAGGCTTACTTTCAGTGTTATATAAAGAAGATAAAAGTTCATTATTAATAAAAATTAAATCATGCTTCTTAGTATTTAAAATATTTAAATACAAGTCCTTGTTTTTTTTATCAAGATAAACCTCTGTAAGTTTAATAGGACTGTTTATAGCTTCGATTAGTAATTTTCTACCTTCTATAAAAATTAAATTAGTTTTCTCCTTGGAGATTTTTTTTAATTTCTTATATATAGAATTTTGCCTGCTTGTTATTTCTAAAAGTGCTTCTTTATGAGGTTTTTGTTTGTTTATCACTATTTGATTTTAACAATATTTTTTCAATTAAATTAAATAATTCAATAGGACTAAAAGGCTTTGTTAAGAAGTAATCTGTTCCTACTGAGATTGCCCAATCACGATCAGATTGTTGGCCTTTTGCTGTAAGCATAATTATAGTAATTTTTTTTGTCTTGGAATCATTCTTTAGTCTTTCACAAACCTCAAAGCCACTTAATCCTGGCATCATTACGTCAAGCAAGATTAAATCAGGCATTTCACTTTGAGCTTTTGACAAAGTTTCAGTTCCATCAGATGATTCAATAATTTCAAAAGACTTGTTAGCACTTAAGGTAGCTCTTACCAAAAGCCTTAAAGAAGGTTCATCATCTGCAATTAATATCTTTGGCATATTACTACCTCTTCTTATTATAACTACCACAAAACAGTTTCTGATTATCCAAAAATGACTTTTGGAGTGTAAATTGATATATTTTACTTATTTGAGATAATTAACAATGATGGCTGGTGAAAAGTTAAACTTAATCCTTGGTTTCCACTCCCATATTCCACTTAGAGTTTTAAAAGATAATACATACCATGAAACAATAAGAAATTACTTAGGCATAATTGAGTTTTTAAAAAGTTTTAAATCAATTAAAACCAACTTTCATTTTAGTGGTAGCTTAATTACATACTTAGACAAATATTCTGAGAGCTTTTCACAAAACATAAGAAGTCTTCTTGATTTAAACCAACTTGAACTTTTAGGTGGAGGAATATATGAACCCGTTTTCCCTTTTATACCTAAGGAAGATAGGCAAGTACAGCTTCTTTTAATGAACAGGATATTAGCTCATTTGTTTGGCTATACTCCTAGTGGTGCATGGATTCCTAAGTTTGTATGGGAGCCTACACTTGCTTTAGATTTAGCAAAATCAAGGATGCAGTATACCTGCCTTTCAAAAGAATATTTCACTCCATTAGGCATAAATGAAAAGGAACTTACTGGATATTACATAACAGAAGAAGAAGGAAGAAAGCTTGCAATTTTTCCAATTTCTTATTGCTTAAACAGTCTAACTGAAAGGTTTACTCCAGAAGAAGCAATTAATGATCTACTTAAGTCATACAATCATCAAGATACAGAGTCAGACTCAGCTATTGTCTTATTTTATAACAATCCAATATTAGAGATGAGTAAACTTAATTGGCTAAAAAGCTTTATACAAAATATAGACAAGAAATCAGATTTAATTGAGACTAAGTTATTAAATAATTATTTTACAAAGACTAAGCCTAAAGGAAGAATTTATTTGGGTGCATTTCAAGATGTAGATCTTCATAATGGTTCTAAGTTATTAAAACATTTCTTATTAAGACATCCAGAAGCAAACTTATTACATAAAAAAATGCTAAGAGTAAGTAAAAAAATTAATTCTGCCAAGGAAGGAAAATCAAGATTTAAGGTGATTAAGGAAATGATAAATCAAGCTCAGGATTTATTACTACAAGGGCAAAGCAATGATGTGTATTGGGATAGCTTGTTTGGAGGAATTTATTTGCCTGAAGAAAGACAAAATACATATGCAAATTTAATTAAAGCTGAAAATCTTATAGATAGTGCTTCTAGACAAGGTACAAAATGGATTCAACTGTCAGAAATAGATTATGACTGTGATGGAAACGATGAAATTATCATAGAAACTGAGACACAAAATATTTATATTTCTCCTGCTTTAGGAGGAACTATTCTTGAACATGATTATAGGCCAAGAAATATAAACATCACAAGTACAATTTCAAGAAAAGAAGAACCATATCATAATACAGAAGTTAAGACAACGAATGGAAATTTAATTTACGATAAATATTTAAAATTAAGTTTAATTGACCATTTTTTATCAACTGATATAAGTCTTAAAAAATGCAAATCAAATGAATTAGATCATTTAACAAAAAAAATATTTTCTCCTTATATTGTTGAAAAAATAAAAGCTAAAGAAGAAACATGTAAAATAAGCTTTTTGTCTGATATTAAGCTAATAAAAATTACAGGCAATCCAGAAGTCCAGTTACAAAAACAAATAAGTACTAGATCGGGTGATTCGTCAGTACTTATAGACTATGCCTTAATTAATAAAAGCACAGAATCAATTAGTTTTATCTTTGGGGTAGAGTTTAACATAAACTTATCACCTATTAATGAATGTAATTGTTATATTGATGGAGAGCCAAATAACTCACAAGAGAGCAAAAATATAAAACAATTTTTAATCCAAAATAAACTACATAAAATCAACTTCTCAATTTCCTGGACCAAGGAGTCTACTTTGTTCCAATATCCACTTGAGACAATCATACTTAAAGATCAAAAGCTAGAAAAAATTATACAAGGAATAACTTTATTACCAACTTGGCTTGTCAAGCTTGAACCTGAACCAAGCATTCCATGGGAGCTTTCAATTAAACAAGAAATTAATAGTTCTCAAGAAGAAATATAGTTTTAATGTACATTTTAGGCGGAAAACTAAAAGGAAGAAAACTTGCAAACTATAAAACAAGATCAATAAGGCCAGCAATGGCTCTTGTAAGAAAATCAATTTTTGACACAATTAGTAATCACATACAAGGAGCAAAAGTTCTAGATTTGTTTAGTGGTAGTGGTGTGCTTGGAATTGAATCACTAAGCAGAGGAGCAAAAGAACTAACTTTGATTGATTCTAATAAAGATGCTATTAGACTAATAAATAAAAATCTTGAAATTTGTAACTTAGAAGCAAAAGTTATATTTGGGGAATTACCAAAGATATTACATAAAAAACAGATATTAGCTCAAGAGTTTGATTTGATTTTTATTGATCCTCCTTATGGTTCTTGTAATGTGATTGAAAACATTCTTGAAATTATTACCTCAAATAAGATCCTTGCAAAAAGCGGACTTATTTCAATTGAGTCTGAAACAAAAAGTAAATTTTTAATTCCACATCCACTGAAGATTTACAGAGAAAAAAAATTTGGAAGTACTAGAGTATACTTGTTATATGCCAGTTGATACAAAATTTATTGGAAGGGAATACAAGCCAGTTACTTATGTAGTTGGTGAAGAAAAAATAAAAGAATATGCTCTTGCTGTTGGTGACTTAAATCCTTTATATTTAGATTCTGATTTTGCAAAAAAGTCTAGATATGGCTGTGTTATTGCTCCTCCAATGTTTGTAGTTGTATTTGCCAAGGAAGTACTTGTAAATCTTTTTAGTGATGGTAAGTTAAAGCTTGATATGCTTAGGCTTGTTCATGGAGAACAAGAATTCAACTTTCATAAAATTGTTAAAGTAAATGATATTATAAAAACAAATTCAAAAATTAAAAATATACATCAAAAAAATAATAATGACTTTATAGAATTAGAAACAAAATCTTTTAATCAAAAGGATGAATTAGTTGTTGAAGGACTTTGGACATTTATTGTTCGTGGCTAGAGACGCTCCGACGGAGCGTCTCTACTTCTTTTTATTCCTAAATACAAATTTTAAAGGGCTTCCAGAGAATTCGAAGTTTTTGCGAATCTCCTTTTCTAGAAATTTTAAATATTGCTCATTTACTAATTCTGAATCATTTACAAATAAAACTATTTCCGGGGGTCTTATATTTGCTTGAGTAGCATAATAAATTTTTAATTGTTTGCCTTTTTTTGCTGGTGGAGATGTTGCATGAATAATGTCTTCTAATACTTTATTTAATTTACCAGTTGAAATTCTGTTTTGATAGTTTTTATTTACTTCATCTATTAAAGCCCATATCTTTTTAATATTTTTGTTTTCTGTTGCACTTGTAAATAATGTCTTTGAATAATTTATAAAATGAAGATCATGTAAGATTGTTTCTTCTTTGACATTTTCACCAATCAAATCACATTTATTAATTAAAATAATTGAGGCTTTATTCCGTCTTTTTATTAACGAAGCAATTTTTTGATCTTGATCAGAGATTCTTTCTGTAGCATCTACTACTAACAAAACAATGTCAGATCTTTCAATTGCTTCTACAGTTCTTGTGGTTGCATATCTTTCAATATTAGAAGATACTTTTGATTTTCTCCTTAAACCTGCAGTATCAATTAATAAATAATCTTTCTTATTAAATGTAACTTTCGTATCAAGAACATCTCTTGTTGTACCAGGTACAGGTGTAACTATTGCTCTTTCTTTTCCAACCAAACAATTTAATATGCTAGATTTGCCAACGTTTGGTTTACCAACAATTGAGGTTTTAATTTCGTTTTCAATGTTATAGAGACGCCTCATTTGGGCGTCTCTGCCGGATGTAATCACATCTAATATGTCAGCAAGGCCACTAGATCCAGAAAGTGCAGAAATCGGATATGGTTCACCTAAACCTAAAGAATAAAATTCATAAATATAACTTAACTGTTTTTCAGTATCAATTTTGTTGACTGCAAGAAATAATTTTTTTTTATCTTTGATTTTTCTAAAGAACCTTGCAATTCTTTCATCTTCAGAAGTTATGCCACTTGTTCCATCTACCATAAAAATAATAAAATCAGCTTCATTAATTGCTAAGTAAACATGCTTTCTTACTCCTGAAATAATTTCATTACTTTTAAGTTTTGAATCTTCAACTAAGCCGCCAGTATCTATTAAAGTAATATTTTTACCATTCCATTCAAGATCTGCATAAAGCCTGTCTCTTGTAACACCAGGAAGATCATCAACTATTGACCTTCTTTCTTTTATAAGCCTGTTAAACAATGTAGACTTACCAACATTTTGTCTTCCAATAATAGCAACTGTTATGTTTTTGGTTTTAGTAGTCATGAAGATTTTAAATTATAACGCTACAATTAGAACTATGTCTATTGTTCTTGAGTACAAAAGCATTGAATATAAAACCAATATAATCTTATGGGATAGAGATTCATATTTTATTGATTTTAATATTTACTGGGTAAGACTAGTTGGAAGTATAGCTCAAAGAGTTGCTGAAAATACTACTGAAAACTGGCCTAAGTTTAATCAAATAAGAAATCAGACAATTAAACTTCTAGGCATTAATTCAGGAAATAGTATTCCTTGCTTATCAAGTCCAATACTAAACCTTCCTGTAAGTGTTTTCTCATCAATGCTTGCAGTTGGATTAAAAGATTTTTTAAGTGAAAAAACCCTTGACGAACTAAATGATTTATTTCATCTGATTGTTGGGAAAGTACTTGATGAAAATAAAATCTATATAAAAGACTCAATAATGAAAACAAGCTTAGAAAAAGTTAAAGGATTAAATAAAAAAGCAAAACATATTCTAATAACAAATGACTTAGAAGAAAATAATAATCTTTTTATTAAAGAAGGACACATGGAAAATTTCTTCCAAGAATTAATTACAGACACAAACAAAATGAAATTAACTAAGCTTCTAGAAACAAATTCTTTGTTTATTACTAAAAATGATTTTTTAAAAAACTTTTATGAAAAGCAAGATTTACACAATGTTCTAGTTATAGCTGATTTAAATTTACTTTCTTTTAAAGAGAGTATAGAAAATCCAATAATTACTATTAATATTGATGGTGCTTCAAGAGGTAATCCAGGCCCAGCTTCTATAGGCATTGCATTTTATAAAGATAAAGAGTTAATTGAAGAGATGTCTGAACATATTGGTATTTGTACAAATAACTTTGCTGAATATACAGCTTTAATAAGAGCTTTAGAAACCAGTTTAAATAAAGGATTTGATACTATTGAAGTTAGATCTGATAGTGAGCTTGTTGTAAATCAAATAAACAAAAGATATAAAGTAAAAGATGCTGATATTAAAGAATTGTTTGACAAAGCAAATTCATTAATAGAAAAATTTCATTCTTTTAAAATTATTTATGTGCCACGTGAGGAAAATCTTAGGGCAGATAAGTTAGCAAATAAAGCATTAAAAGGATAGTACTGCAAAAGCATTGGTGATAACTTGTTCACCTTTTTGGTTTTCTGCTAATAGTTCAACAGTAGCTAAACTATTTTCAACCTTTGAAACCTTTCCTTTTATAGTTAATTTATCAAGTGGTCTAACCATGTTTCTAAACCTTACTTTAATTTTTTTTATTTTACCTGGATCTTTATTATCTATCGCGGAGCGGTATACATATGCCATCGTACATAAGCCTTGTAAAATAATTCCACCAAGACCAGCCATCTTTGCAAAGTCATTGTCTATGTGAATAGGATTAAAATCACCTGAAGCACCTGCATAATAATACGGCCTGTATTTATCTATTTCTATTTCAAAAGGCTTTATATTTTCATTAAGTTGGTAATTCATCTTTTTTAGTCTTCAGTAACTACAGGTAGTAAGCCTGAGTGTTCAACAACTTCTTGTCCTTTTGGCTCAAGTACCCACTCAGTAAAATCTTTTACTTTACGAGAAGCATTAGTTTGTACAACTAAATACAAATAATGTGCAAGTGGATAATCACCATATCTAATTGCTTGTTCATCTAACTTTTTATTATCAAATGGTGAAACACTAAGAGAATTATCATAATTGTTTACTTTAAGAAATTTAATATTATTATTTTCCCATGGATAATTAGTAGAGTTTACAAAGCTAATAGCAGCTTCATTCTCAGATACAAATTTTATTATTTCTTGATTAGATTTTAATCGTAAAAATAAAGAAGGAAATTTTGTCCCTTGTAAAATTCTGTCTTTAACAAATTCATTAGTCCCACTTCCTTCTTCTCTAATGACTACTATAACTGGTTTGTTATAAGAAACTAACTCTTGCCAGTTTTTAATTTTATTGCTAAATATTCCTTCTAAACCATCTAAACTAATTTCATTAAGAGAATTCTTCTTATTTACAATAATAATAAGTGCATCAAGAGCTACCCTCTCTTCTATTAGTTCCAACCCTTTCTCAGCTGCTTTTTTCTTTTCTAGGAATGATATAGGTCTACTTGAATTTGCTATATCTACTTTGCTGTCAATTAAATTTTTTATTCCTTGATCAGAATCTGAAGCAACTAATTTGACGTTGTATTGTGGATATTCAGTACTAAAAGAGTTCTTCCACCTTTGTGATAATGGAAGTAAACTTGATGAGCCAGAGATTTTTATATAACCCTTACTTGGCTTTACCTTATCTGATTTTTCATTTATCTTTAAGCTACTTACAACATTGCTTACATTGCCATATATTTGATTTATAGTAGGCAACTTAAGTAAAAAATATTTTTGTGTTAAAAAGTAAAAACTACAAAAAATTATAAGCCAAAATAACAAGCTAAATAAACTAGCTGTAAAAGAAGATCTTCTTAGTACCTTGGGTTTTGGTGGAAAGACGATGTTTTTATTTTTAACCGTAATGGTTTTAGCTATATCTTTAACACTTTGACTTTTGTTCATGGTAGACACACTTGTTTTAAGATTTTCTTTAATTGAGTTTATTCCTTCTAAAAGATTTTTTGACACTTCATCTCTTGGTTTGTCAATCTTTTTAGCAATCTCGTCAACTGACAAATTTTGAAAAAACCTTAAATCCAAAATATCTTGTTCTTCTTTTGGAAGTAAGGTAATTATCTTTTTTATATCATCTTTTAATTTTAATAGCTCAGCTTGTAAGGTTTTGTCAAGCTTTTTGCTATTTCTATCTTCTTTAAAGTTTAAAATAATCTCTAAAGCTTTTTCATTTAACACATCAAAAGGCCTGACATCATTCATGTTAGGTTATATTTTAGCAAAAAGAGCTTGAGTGCTAGAGTTAAATTTTACCTAAAGCATTTGGTCTTAATTCTTTTTCTTTTGTAAAAGAAAGTTTTGGCATTTCATTTAAACGATATTCTTTACATGTAAGTTCAATTAGAAATTTACGACAAGCTTCTGAAATCATTTCTTGCCATTCTTTTTCATAAAATTCTTCTACTACTTTTCTGGAAATGGAAATCACTGTTTAAGAAATCCCTTATGCTTTAGCAACTTCATCTGGGCCAGTTTTATGTTCATTTAGCACAAGGCTTAATAATAGTTCTTGAGCTTTTGGTGATATTGGCCAACTTGCTACCGCAGCTTTTAAATTTTTAATACCTTGAGATTGAAACTGGTCTGTATCTGGCACAATTGGAGCTGGTTTAATCTCTCCTGGACTTTTAGATTGTTTAACTGGAGATGGTTTTCCAATTTCTATATTATTAAAATTGCTTGGTTTTTCAACTGACATAGCTTTATCCTCTTTCTCTTTTTAGTCTTAGTCAGAGTAACTCCGACTCTATAGTATATTTAACCTTAATTTAACCATACACCATATCTGTACGATTATATAAAGGATGTAGCTATAAAAAGTTGATAGCTTAAATTATTAAGATTTAGACTGACATTGCTCCCAGATCATCTTTCTTACGTTTATTTTCATTTTGACGTAAGGTATCAAGTGCACCATCAATTTGATCTATAAAAGCTACAGAAGCTGCTAACTGAGTATGTCTGACTCTTGCTTCATGAGCAATATCATTCATATCTGCCATTGCTTGGCCATAAATCCTATTGCTTAGTACGTTGCCTACATATTTACCTACAGCATTTCCTACCGCGTAACCTAATGACAACCCCATAGGTCCGCCAAATACTCCAGCTGCTAGTCCAAGACTTGATGCTAGAGCAGAGACTTTTTGTCTTAATCTCCCTGCACTCGTTTGAAGCTGGCCGCCTTGTTTTAATGAATCCATATAGTCTTGAAAATTTGCATTAAGCAAACCTCTGTGCATATTTCTGTTAGAGTCATTCTCTACATACATTGCTGTAAGATTTATTGGATTTGCAATATACATCTTTAGTACTCCTAATCTTTCATTAATTCCCAGCCTTTTTTCATGCTGTCTTTTTCCCCTTTAAGTACAGTCATCCAGAATTCTTCTCGTTGGTATTCATTCCCAACCATTGATCTTGCAATTCCTAGTAAATGTCTTGCTACGTTTGGATCGCCATAACCCATAATTGCTAACCGGCTTAATTGTTCAGCAAAACTGTTATCTTGGAATGCTTGTGAAATACCCTCTTGTGCACTTGCAACTTCTGCTACTGGGTTTATATAACTTATTGTAGTAGCCATATATTTATCCTCCACTTAACTCTAAAGATTTCTCACGTTCGTTGTATAACGAACAATAGTATTAACTCATATGATTGTTAAAAGAAAGTTATAAAAAATAAAATTTATAAAAGATGAACTTACTATTTTTCTCCTTATGCAAAACAAAAAACTGCACATACCTTTGAAAGTATGTGCAGTTTTCTTTTTACAAGCTGGTGAAATATTATTTATGCTTTTTCTACAGCTTTTTGAGTTTCTTTTTCTAGTTTCTTGTTTTCTGATAATGCGGTGACCCACAAGTTTTCTTGAGTTCTTAAGATGCCTAGATATTCTTGTGTTTTGCCCAATTCATCTCTGACTCTATTTAGATCGTTGCCAACACCTATCCTGATGGCGACACCGAACCAATCTTCACCATCTATAGTAACTCCGTTGCCCGGTAGTAATGGTTGCTCCAAGAGAGTTGCTGAGTAAAGTGCTTCTAAATCTTGCAATCTCGTTTCTGCAGAGAAAATCTTACTTCTGATTTCAGATAAACGTTGTGTTGGATTTTCACTGGTATTTGATCCTGTTGGTAATGGTCTTGGTATTGTACTCATGGTTTTCTTGCCTCCTTATTTTTGTAGTGTCTAGCTTTGCTAGCTCTCCACTTTTTTTTTGCAAATAAGTTATTTTCCTTACTTGCTGTATGAGCTACATTAAGCCTGTCAATGGTTAATAGAAAGTAATGAAAAAATAAAATCTTTTATTAAATTTTTCTTATCAGTGAAAAATTCAACATTTTTATTAATTTAAATCTTAGGAGCTGTCCTACTTGAAGCTCTTTCTTTATCTACAAGCAAGTGGCAGCACTAACAAAAATTAAAAATTAACCCCTGGTAAACCCTCAAAAACATCTAAATCCGTGAATTTTTAACAATTCAACAAAAAAATGCTAATCGAAAATTTTATAAAAATCTAGGGCAAGCTATGGTCCAAAAATTCTACTTCAGGGAACTTTAGTCACTGTATCGAATATTTTCTTTGGGTTAAAAAATCTTAAGAGGTGAAATATGTTAAAGAATAAACGCATTCGTATATTTTTATCAATTTTGTTTTCAGTTTTGTTAACCGGACAAAATTTCCAAGTAGCTTATGCTGGTGCAAGATCTACAACACTAACACTTGAAAAATCAACAATGGACTTAAGTGTTATTGATCCATCCAAGAATAAGTTACATATTTTAAATGCAAGCAGACTTAGTAACACAATTACAATTAAGCCTGCTCCAAAAACATTACGAAATGGTAAGCCAATTAAAATACAAGGAACATTAAATGATGATGGTGCCCTTGAAATTGACTTAAGTACTCTTGGCCCAGCTAACTTACTTCCAAAAGGTACTTATCAAATTACTGCAACAAGTGGAAAGAAAAAATTAAAAGGTCAAGTAGTATTAAACCCACCTACCTTAATAATAGGAAGAGCAAAAGTTCCTATTCCAGATACAACTGGTGAAGTAAAGGCAAGGATTTTAAGACATCAAGAAGCTGTTGCAAGTGGAGAGCCAATAACAGAAGAAACAACAGCTAGTGAAATACCTGATGCTGAAGTTGCATTGTATGACATAAATCATGAGCCAATAGAGGATGTTGCAACAGTAGAGGTTCCTGGAACAGAAGCACTAGATGAAAATGGTAATCCTGTTCTTTATTATCAACTTATATCTGAAATACCTGATAGTGTTGCAGAAGAAGTTGAAAATCCAGTAATAAAGGCACAGATCGAAGCTCCAACTTCTACTGGAACAGAAGAAGTTACATTATCAGCAATTGCATTTACTGAAGATGCAACTGCAAACAATGTAATTAATAATGTAGTGGATGCTGCAACAACTGCAGCAGTAAATATTGCTACTGCAACAGTTGGTGAACTTGAAGATGCAGCACCAAAGGCTGAGATACCTCTTCAAGATACATACGATACAATTGTTGCACAAGTAGAACCAGCAACTGAAAATGCAGAAACTGTTGACGAAGCCTTACAATCAGTAGAAACTGCATGTGCAGTACATTCAACTGAAATATATGGAGGAATAGTTGATGATCTTGCATCTGTCCTAAATAATCCTGAACAAATCGCAGAAATTGCATCAGAAGTTGCATGGAAAGCACCTGAAATAGTTGGAGAAGATCCAACTCAAATTGCGGAACAAGGAATAAGTAATATTCCTTTTAATACTTATGCGACTGGATTTTTTAACGAAGGAGAATTAGGAGAGGGTGTTCCTCCTCCTCCTCCAGAGATTCAAGCTTTGGCTTATATAGAAGCTGGTGTTATACCTGGTTCTATAGAAGCTACAAGTGAAGAAACTCTAGTAGCAGCATTGAAAAGCGGGAGCTTTCCACCAGCAGTTTTTAGACAAGAAGCATTACAAAATTTTGGTGAGTTAGTAAATCTTGCAAAACAAGGAGAGCTAGGAACATTTAATGCATCACAATTCAACAAGATTCCTATTCCTCCAGGTATACAAGCAAATCTTACAGGACTAGCAGAACAAGCAATGGGACTTGCATTTCAAGGGCAAGCTTTTACTTTTGAAGCAGCTCCTGGTAGTTTTCTAGAAGGAGATTTTGAATCACAAGAAGGATTCGAGCTTTTTGCATATCCTGGTGCCTTTATGCCTCCTAATATTGCAGGTACAGCACAGCTTCAATCGAGTGATAGGCAATTCCAGTATCCATCTGGCTTTGTGCCTCCTACTGAAGGGCAAAATGGAGAGTTCACAGCATCTTTTATGCCACCAACAATTGCTCAAAACTTTAATCAAGGAAGCTTTGGAATTTTTGGTTCAATGGGTATTGAGCAAGTTCAAGGAAATGTATTTGCCTTAAATACTGGTAGGCAAGGAGATACATTACCCCCACCAACCGGCTCTATACAATTTTTTGATCCTATGCAACATGCAAGTAAATTGGCTGATGCATTTAGCAGTCTTGGAAGTAATGCCACGCAATATTTCGAAGGAGCAGCAGTGTATCTTGCTGGTGCATTTAATCAAGGAACTCCTTCATCAGGTGGTGGCATGCAAGGTCCACCTTCATTTCTTCCACAAGGAATATTTGACTTAGCAATGGCATCGTTTGACACTGGTCAGTTTACAGCTAGTCCTGCAACAGTTGGGTTAGGAGATGTAATAGGTTCATTTACACCACCAACTTCTACAGGTGGCCCATCAAGCGGATTCCCTGGTGGCGGCGCAACAGGTGGAACATTCCCTGGTGGCGGCGCAACAGATGGGGCATTCCCTGGTGGGTTTGATTTTGGAATATTTACTGGTGGATCTAATGGTAGTCCATTTTCTGGTATGGGTACAACAGCAGGTGGCACAAGTGGTCCAGGTGGATTCACTGAAGGTACAACAACAGGCGGAATGCCACCACCAGGCGGATTCACTGGAGGTACAACAACAACAGGCGGAATGCCACCACCAGGCGGATTCACTGGAGGTACAACAACAACAGGCGGAATGCGGAATGCCACCACCAGGCGGATTCACTGGAGGTACAACAACAACAGGCGGAATGCCACCACCAGGCGGATTCACTGGAGGTACAACAACAACAGGCGGAATGCCACCACCAGGCGGATTCACTGAAGGTGCTACAACAGGCGGAATGCCACCACCAACTGGTGGTACACCACCTCCAGGTGGATATGTTGCTCCTCCTCCAGAGGCACCACCTCCTGTATTTGTTCCACCTCCGGAGCCTGTATTTGTTCCACCTCCTGTATTTGTTCCACCTCCGGAGCCTGTATTTGTTCCTCCTTCTGGCTACTAACTTAGCCTTTTGCGGGTAAAAACATAAAAAGTTAAAAAGCCTCTTTAAAAAATAAAGGGGCTTTTTTGTTTTTGTTTGTTATGAAAAATACTAGGATTTTTGCTAGTAGTAGTTTCTAGGCTCAAACCAGTATAACTAATAGTTTTGTATTAGGATATTAATATGAATGATTTACAAACTAAAGATACATTTGTAGTAGTTGATGATCATCCGCCAATTAGATCATTTAGCAGAAGAATCTTAGAAGAAAATTTTCCTTCTTGTAATGTATTAGAAGCTGAAACAGGTTCCAGAGCTATAGAACTTAGTTTAAAAAATAAACCTGCACTTGTAATTATGGATATTGCAATGCCTGACTTGGATGGTATTGAAGCTACACAAAAAATTGTCCAAAGCTTGCCACAAACTGGAGTAGTAATTTATTCAAACTATGGTGATGAAGTCTATGTTAGAAAAATCAGACAAACAGTTCCTGTAGATAGAGCATTTGCATATGTATTAAAAACTGCAACCCAAGAACAATTTACTCAGGCTATTAAACAAGTTTATTCTGGTGAAGTATGGTTGCATCCTGATGTACAACAAGTTGTTTGGAAATTAAACTCTAATAAAAGAAGTACACAGTTAACTGAAATTCAACATAAGATCCTAACAGCAGTGTCAATAGGGAAAACAAATGATTGGATAGCTGAAAAACTTTACATGAGTAACAAAACTATACAATACCATCTTTATTCTATTTATGATAAATTAGGTATAAACAGTGCAGCTAAAAAAGTTAATCCAAGAAATGAAGTTGTCTGTGTATCTCTTTTAAAAGGATTAATTGATCATCAGGATTTAAAAGAAGCTTATGAAAAGGAAAATCACTAATTTATGAAAAAATATTTTAAAACTTTATTTTTGATTTTCTTTATTTTAATTTTTGTAGCTTGTCCGGCTATTTCAGCTTCACAAGATGTAAGCTACAAAGCTGCTACAAGCACTACTGTAGTTAACTATGCTAGGAATCTTTTACTGAGCATTGTAGATAGTAATTTCAGAGGTAGTTGGGTTGTTGATCCTGAAAATTGGGATAAAGAAATTAAAGTTAGGGAAAAAGTTCAAAAACCATTTGAAAGTCTTGCAAAGATTAAGATTGGAAACACGCCTCGAGAAGTCAAGCAAAGATTAAGCAATCCCACAGAAATAAAAAACAAAGGAAAAATATGGGTTTATGGGAAAAAATTAGAAGACGGGACCTACTTGGAACCTTTGGAAGTCTTTTTTGATGATAAAGTTGAACATGTAATTGGGATCACTTCATTTAATCCAAAGAGTATTGTAGAAAATATTGGTGTAAACATAGGTGATCCAATTGATAAAGTACTATCACTTTATGGGGAGCCAGTTGATGAGAAAGATTTTATTGAAGATCCAGACAACAAACAATATTTGGGATTATATTACCTTTACCCAAGATCTGGTATTGGCTTTCTTATTGGACAGGACAAAACTAAAAAAAATCTTTTAGTACAAGGAGTTCTTGTCTTTGGTAAATTTTAATAAAAACAATTTTTTTCTTAAAGTAATAAGCCAAGCTTGTTTTATTATTTTTTTATTTCAATTACAAACATTTGGCCAAACTTCTGATACAAACAACTCACCTGTAATTTTAGATAGAAATCCTATTTACTTACATCAAGGGAAAGTTTCTACAGTTACAATACGAGGAAATAATTTAGGTTTAAGAAATGCAATTGGTGTGGATGGGGATAATGTAATTGCATTTATAGTAAAAGAAGAATCCGATGGCTCTTCTATAACAGTTACATTTGATGTAGATATTATTGCTTCCTTGGGTGAAAGAGAGTTATTTATAATTAGCAGCGTAGACAACAGCACTAAAGACTCTATCCCAGTAATTGTTGAATCACCTCTTAAGCCAAGTATTGAAAGAATAACTACAAATAAAATACCTACACAGGACTCAGAAGCTATATTACGAATAACAGGTACAGAACTTACAAATGTAACCAAGATTTCAAGTAATAGCGATGATCTCATAATTAATTCTTATGAAGATTCACAGGATGGTAAGTTACTTACAGTTTCAACTACCTTTACTCAAAGCTTTAATCCTGATTTTACTTACAAGCTAGAAGTAGCTAACATAGGTGGAGCAACAACTGTAGACTTTATTTCAAAGGATATTGATTTGTCTAATGTTGACCCTCTTGCTTCAAGAATTTATTCTCTTGAATCAAATCCAACAAACAAAAAACAAATCATTTTAAAAGGTTCAATGTTTGATCCTGATCCAAGTAAAAACAAAGTTACCATTCTAGAAAATGATGATGGGACTGTAATTGCAAGACAAGTAGAAATTATTTCTTCTGATAAAAATGAAATCATAGTAAATCTGCCAGATAATTTTGATTTAAGTAATTCTGGATTAATTAGTTTTGCTGTATCTAATTTTGATGGTAAATCAAGTAATATTAAAACCATTGATTTAGACTTGCTTTATAACGATATTAAAGAACACACAATAACAGGAATAGACCTTAATACTGTTGCAGCTAATATTACTGCTTCAACAATAAGCTCAATAGTTACTGAAGGTAATCAAGCAAGTCAACATATGACTGAATCAATTTCTATTACTGCTAACCCACAAAAAAATCCTACATTACAAAACACTGAACTAACCGAAGACAAAAATATAATTCAAAATGTAACAAATATTAATCAATATCTTTTTAGTAATTCAACAATTGAAACCCCGGTAGTTACTCTTGATGAAAATCCTGTCAAATTAATTTCTACTATTGAAGAAAATAAACAAATAAAAAACCAAGTAGATTTAATTATGATTGCCTTAGATGATGCAAAGAGTAGTCAAGAATTTTCTGAAACAATTAAAAAGGCTGAATCCTTAAGAGCTAAAGTAGATGAACTAGAAAAAATGCTTTCTATTGAAAAGCAAAAAAATAAACCTGACTTAAGGAAACTTGCAAAATATGAGGGGCTCCTTGCAAATGCAAATGCTGAATCAAGGTCCCAGACTTTTACTCTTTTAAACAATTTATTACAATACAAACCACAATTAAAAAACTTATTAACACAAAAACCTTTTGATCTGGCAACAGTCCAGCCAAATATTCCTAGTAATTCTGTAATCTTACAATATGTTCCTACTGAAGAAGGATTAATTATTTTTGTAGTAGACAATAATAATTTAAAAACAAGAATAAACAAAAACATTTCTAAGGATATTTTAAATAGGGAAGTTCAAGCATACAGACAACTCCTTGAACAAGAAATTGAAAAAATAAAACTTACAGGCAGGACAACACCAATAATAAGCTGGAAAAATGACAAATCAAACATTTATAAAAATGACATTCGTCCGTTAAAAGAAAAAACAGTGTTTTTGTATAATGCATTGGTAGAACCAATTGAAAAAGATATTATAAACAAAAAAGTTGTTGCAATTATTGCAAATGGTTGGCTTAGATATTTACCTTTCCAATCATTAGCTAGCTTAAAGTCAAATGGTGATTTAAATTTCTTAATTTCTAATAAATCTATTGTTTATTTAGACAGTGTAATTGCATTAAACAATGATCATATATCAAAACTTTCAAATATGGCTGCAATTACTGTATTTGCAAACCCTGACGGAACTTTAAGCGGAGCAAATAAAGAAGCAGAAATCATTACTAAATTATTCAACAAATCAACAACTACTTTAGTGCAAAAGCCATTTAATGTTTCTCTTGTAAACCAATTAGCAAAAAAAGCAGATATTCTTCATCTTGCTACTCATGGTTACTTGGACAGTTCAGATATTAGTTCAAGTTATTTAGTATCAGGTAAAAAACCAAGTGGAAAACAAATGCTCCAGGAAAAACTATACTTAAAAGATATTTATGATTTAAACTTAAACAACAGTAAACTTGTAGTTTTAAGTGGTTGTGACACAGGGAAATTAGGCAGCTTATCAAATGAACCTGATGATGTTGTTGGCAGCTTAGCAACGGCATTTAGAGTAGCTGGTGCAAACACAATACTTGCAAGTTTATGGAAAGCTCATGATGAAGCTACTAAAATCATTATGCAGAACTTTTATGAAAATATAAGAGCAGGTCTTGATAAGGCAGAATCTTTAAGAAGAGCAGAATTAAAAGTTAAAGAAAATCCCAAATACAGCCACCCGTTATTCTGGGGGTTATTTAATTTGATTGGTGACTGGCGATAGGGTTAAAGTACTTGCTTCCTCTGGTTTTATCTTATTGTTTCCGTTTGGTTTTCTTTCTTGGAAAATAAAAGTTCCATTATTAACTTGTTTAATGATTTCAGCAAATTCTTCTTTTTCAATTGTTTCTTTATCTAAAAGAATCTGGACAAGTGCATCCATATGTTTTCTTCTTTCAAGCAATAGTCTTTTACAGTCGTCATATAACTGATTTACTATTCGCTTCATTTCTGAATCAATTTGAATAGCAACATCTTCGCTATAATCTCTCATATGTCCAAAATCACGGCCTAAAAATATATGCTCATTAGTTTGACCAAAAGTCATTGGTCCTAATTTTTCACTCATTCCAAATTGAGTAACCATTTTTCTTAAAAGTTCAGTTGCTTTTTGTAAATCATTTTGTGCCCCAGTAGTAATATCACCAAATACAATTTCTTCTGCAACTCTACCACCTAATAAAACTTTAATTCTTGCAAGGAGTTGGGATTTTGTTAGATTTAAATGATCTTCCTCTGGAAGAGTCATTGTAATTCCAAGTGCCATGCCACGTGGAATAATTGTAACTTTATGAAGAGGATCTGAATGTTTTTCATTGTAAGCAACTAATGAATGTCCAACTTCATGATATGCAGTAACTTCCTTATCTTTAGGAGTAATAATCCTGCTTCTCTTTTCAGGACCAGCAAGAACTTTATCAATTGCTTGTTCCAAGTCATCCATAAAAATTTCACGTTTGTTTTTTCTTGCAGCAAGTAGTGCGCCTTCATTTAACATATTTGAAAGATCTGCTCCTGTAAAACCAGGTGTTCTTCTTGCTAAAACTTTTAGATCTACACCTTGAGCTAAAGGTTTCCCTTTTGCATGTACTTTTAAAATAGCTTCTCTGCCAGCAATATCAGGCCTGTCTATTACTATCTGGCGGTCAAATCTTCCTGGTCGAAGCAAAGCACTATCTAAAATATCAGGACGATTAGTAGCAGCTAAGACTATTATTCCTGTGGTGGACTCAAAACCATCCATCTCTACCAAAAGCTGATTTAAGGTTTGTTCTCTTTCATCATGACCACCACCAAGACCTGCACCACGTTGGCGACCAACAGCATCAATTTCATCTACAAACACAATACAAGGTGCATTTTTTTTTGCTTGATCAAATAAATCTCTTACTCTTGAAGCTCCTACACCAACAAACATTTCAACAAAATCAGAACCACTTATGCTAAAAAATGGAACAGCAGCTTCACCAGCAACTGCTTTTGCTAAAAGAGTTTTACCAGTTCCTGGAGCTCCAACTAATAACACGCCTTTAGGAATTCTTGCTCCTATTGCTTGATACTTTTCACTATTTTTTAAAAAATCTACAACTTCTTGTAATTCTTGTTTTGATTCATCAATACCAGCCACATCTGCAAAAGTAATTTTAACTTTACTGTCGTGTTGAAGTTTTGCACGGCTTTTTCCAAAACTCATTGCTTGTGTACCACCACTTTGAGCACTCCTTATCATGAAAACTAACATTATTAAAAACAAAGCAGGTACTAAGATTGATGTAAGAAAACTAAGCCAAAAACCTCCACCACTTGGCGGATGAACTTCTACTTCAATTAGTTTCCTGGCTAAACTATCTGCTAACTCTTTAAGAGACTTGCCATCAGAGTTTGGTACTCTAACTATTTTTTCTGAATTGTCAGGAAAAACCACAACAATATTGTCAGCTTCATTGGTAAATATGACTTTTTTTACAGGAGAAGGTCCTTCTTCAAGCAAAGTAATCTTTAAAAACTCACTGTAGGTAAGCACATTGCCTTTTTCCTTTTTAGCTATTACTGTGATAACAAACAAAGTAATTAGTAAAAATAAAATTACAAAAGGTAATGTGTTTGTAAACTTTTTCATTTTTTTCATATTAATATTAGCAGAAAGCCAGTGTTTTGTTTTAATCACATATTGCTAAAACAGGTAAGTGCCTAAAATCTTCTCCGCTATCTAAACCATATCCTACTAGAAAATGATCACCTACCTCAAATCCAATATAATCTGCTTTTATATTTACTTCCCTCCTGGACTGTTTATTTAATAAACATGCTACTTTTACACTCTTTGGTTTAAATTGATCTTTTAAGTAGTCTTTTAAAAAGTGAATTGTTCTTCCACTATCAACAATATCTTCAACAATCAAAATATCTTTGCCATTTAAATTTGGTAAAAGCAAAAGTGGTGCTTCTACTTTTCCACTTGACACTTTTTTTGAACCATAGCTGGATATTCTTACAAACTCAAGCTGAACAGGAAGTTTAATTTCTCTTATAAGATCTGCTGTAAAAATAAATGCTCCTTTTAAAACAGAAATTACAACAAGTGATTTAATCTTGCTTTTCAGACAATCACGATCAATTTTTCTTGCCATAGATTTAACCATTTTTTGGATTTGTGACTTTGAGTATAAGATTTTTAAATTATTTTTCATGTTTTCATGTTATAACTCTTATTTCTTTATATCAAACATAATCTTATTTGCTGTCACATTCATAATATATTTTTTACTTAAATCTATTTTCTTTTGATTTAGAATTGCATCTCTAATAATGTTTATTTTACTTACAGCTCCTTTAATGCCATTGATTGTAAAAAACCAGTATATAAAAGCTGTTTGAGTGTGGTAATCAAGCTTAAGAAATTTTTTCCTGTTTAATGACAATGGTGAATCAATTTGTATTTTTTTTAACAACCAAGAAAAATAATTGTTTAATGTTGTATTTTGAGAATAAACTAAATCACTAAAAGCTAAAATATTATTTTCTGCTTCTGGATTAATTTTTCTTAATAAAGGCAATATTTTTCTACGGACTAAATTCCTTTTATAAATTACATCAAGGTTTGTTTTATCTTCCCTGTAAGGAACTTTGTTTTTAATTGCATACTTTAAAATATCTTTTTTCCATACATTTAAAAGTGGTCTGAATATTTTTACTTTGCCTGAAAGTTCTCTAAACCCTTTAATTGGGGAAAGCCCATTAGGACCAGTTCCTCTAGCTAGTCTAAATAAAATTGTTTCGAGTTTATCGCCTTTATGATGAGCAGTACAAATGTATTTTAATTTATATTTTTTTGCTTGCTGAGTAAAAAATGAATATCTTTGCTCTCTTGCAGTTTCTTCATCTTTTTTTATTTTCCCACTTGATTCTTTATATATAAGTTTGATGTTTTTCTTACTACAATAATTTTTAATTAGTTTAAAGTCCAAGTTTGAATCCTTTCTCCATTTATGGTTATAGTGCAAAACATAAATACGAAAATTAAAATTATCTTTATCTTCGTTTAACTTATTAAAAATATCTAATAAGACCATGGAATCAATTCCACCAGAAACAGCTAAACCAATTTTATCTCCGTTTTTATTTTTTAAAGAATTAATTTTTATCTTCGTTGTCTTCGTTGTCTTCGTTATCTTTTGTTTTATCTTGTTTTTTATCATTTATCTCCGTTGGATAAATATCTAACAAGTCTACTGACTTAGTGAGTGATGAACTTGCTGGAGTTTTAATTATACTTATTTCATCTGTTGTATTGTCTGATACAGGTATTACATTAACTCTCCTTGTTAAAAACACTAAACCTAATAGCTTTGGTTTTAACTCTCCGCCAGTAAGCCCAACTGTAGCTGTTATTAATTCATTTTTACTTCTTCTGTTTGCTGATAAGAACTTTTCTAATTTAGGCTCAGTTACTAGTCTAAACTTATCTTCTGCTGAAACTTGTGGGTAAACAAGAATTTCTTTACTAATAGCTGCTACTGGCTTTATGTCGTTTGGAAGATCAAAGTCAAGTCTTGCTGTATATTGCTGTCCACTAGCTACTTGTTCAGGAGTTGACAGCATAATTTTATTCTCATCAATTAGTTCACTTCCAATTCCATATCCTATGCTGACTTTTTCAAAAACTGTTTTATCGCTTGTTATTTTCCATGTGGGACCAAATTTCTTTAAAAAAAGTTCACCTACTGAAACTGCTTTTAATATACCTTTTGAATCTACCTCCTGTCTTGTCATGCTTGATGTCCCTTGGTATAAATCAGTGCTATCAACTGTTGCATACTCACCATAAATTCTAACTGTTCTTTCTTGTGACTTACTTTTAATATCAGGATATGCTTCCCAAAGTTCTTTGGTAAGGTTTTTTACTGATTCCAAGCCTAATCCATCCCCATTTATAAAATCGTAAGAATAACACTTTAAAACTTTTTCAATATTATGCTCGTTCCATTTATTTTCCAGGTTGTCTAAAAGCTCATTTATTTTTTCTACTTCACTAATTGAATTAATATCTTTTGTTTCAGCATTAATTGAGAAAGCACCACTTTGAAGATCAAATGAAAAAGCTTTTAGTGAAATTAAAAAACTTATCAAGATGATTACTAATAACTTGTTTTTCATTCTATGTGCCACTGCTTTCTTATTATACTCATATACTGTAAATTTATAACACAATGAGTGATTTACTAAAGCCAGCACTTCTTGCAATATCTAAAAGAGGGGAGTTAACTGAAAATTTACACTATGGATGGATTTGTGTCTTAGATAAAAATAAAAAGATAATTTTTAAATCAGGTAAGATAACTGACCAAACGTTCTTAAGATCATGTGCAAAACCAATACAAGCTATATCTACAATTGACAATAATCCAGATATTACAGAAAAAGAACTTGCAATTATATCTGGCTCACATTCAGGCTCAAAAAAACATATTGAATTATTAACTAATTTCTTAAAGAAAAACAATTTAACTATTCAAAACTTAAAATGTGGTTTACATCTGCCTTTTGATGAAGATGAAAGAAAGAGATTACTACAAAGTAAAAAAGAACCAAGTCCTTTACACAATAATTGTTCAGGGAAACATCTTGGAATGTTATCAGTTTGCAAAAAAAAGAAATGGGATTTTAACACTTACTTAAGCCCAAATCATCCGCTTCAAAAAATAATTTTAAAAAATATTGAAGCATTAGCAGAGACTAAGAATATTCATATAGCAACAGATGGATGTGGACTTCCAACATTTGCACTACCAATAATCAATATTGCTAAGATATTTTCTAATTTTACGCTTGATAAAAAATACTTTAAAATAATTACTTCAATGAAATCCTATCCATATCTTATGGGTGGTAAAGATCAAATTGATTCAGAAATTATAAAAGCCTCAAACAGAAAACTTATTTCAAAAGTAGGTGCTGAAGGAATAATAATTGTTGCTTATGAAGGGAACTCGCTAGTAGTAAAGATTACAGATGGAAATTCCAAAATTCGTTCCTTAGTTGTATTAAACTTACTTATAAAACTCGGATGGCTTAAAAAACAAGAAATTAAAGACTCTATACTTGAAGAGATTTATAGAGGTGAGATTAAAAATCATGGTGAGAAAGTTGTAGGAAAGGTAGTGTGTTACCTTAACTCTTTATTAATATAATTGGGTATAATCTATTAAGAGTTGTACAACTTTATATAGTTGTAAGATGATGGAGAAAAAGCAATGAAAGAACTTAACATGTCAGAAGTACGAGAAAAGCTGGCTGATATTATAGAAGAGATCAAGATGACTAACCATAGTGTAATTATTGAAAAATATAATAAGCCTCAAGCTGCAATAATACCTTATTCCGAGTATGAAAAGTTTGAAGAATGGGAATTACAAAAAGAGTCTGAATTAATGAAAAAGCTTTTAAAGAAAGATACCGGTATTAGATATAATTGGGAAGATGTAAAGAAAGAAATATTTGAAAATGTACCAGCTAAATCTTTTAGAAAATCCCCAAAAGTTTCTAAAAAAGTTAAATGATAAAAGACTTTTATTAAGGCTAGTAAAAGCAATTGAAGAGCTAAAATACAATCCTTTTCCAACGAGCAGCAAAAAATTAAAAGAAAATCTTGGATATAGGACTTACGGTTTAAATTAAACCCAAGTGAAGGCAGGACGCCAGGTTGACAGCCTAATCTCATTACGTACTGGTAGAAGTTTCTGCTCGTTAAAGGAAATCCCTCTTTTAAGCCTGTTAATTTCAAACTTTAGAAATG